>CAZSKV010000799.1:0-8976 GCA_964607495.1 uncultured candidatus Brocadiaceae bacterium | reverse complement strand
TTCGGTCTCTTCCTTGATCTCGAAGTACTCGGCGAGCTTGAACTGGAACATGCTCGCGAAGAACGAGCTCGGGAACTGCTCGCAGCGATTGTTGTAGCGCATGACCGAGTCGTTGTAGGCCTGGCGCGCGAAGCCGATCTTGTTCTCGGTCGAGGTGAGCTCCTCCTGCAGTCGGAGCATGTTCTCGTTGGCCTTCAGGTCGGGATAGCTCTCGGCCACCGCGAAGAGTTGGCGCAGGGCGCCGCTCAGCGCTCCTTCGGCCACGGCCTTGTCGGCCACGCCCGTGACCTGGATCGCCTGCTGGCGGGCCTTGATCACGGCTTCGAGCGCTTCGCGCTCGTGCTTCATGTAGCCCTTCGCGGTCTCGACGAGGTTCGGGATCAGGTCGTAGCGACGCTTGAGCTGCACGTCGATCTGCGACCAGGCGTTCTTCGTCTCGTTGCGCGCCGCGACGAGCCCGTTGTAGATGCCGACGAGGATGAAGACCAGGACGAGCGCGACGCCCAATCCGATGAGCCATGGCATGCCGGGGAGCATCGCGGCCGCGGCGCGGGCAAGCAAGGGCGGTCAGCCCAGGAAGATCTCGCCAGCGAACACGGTGCGGGCCGGGCCCTCGAGCGTCACGCCCTCGGGGTGCTGCGTGACCACGAGCTCGCCGCCGCGCAGGCGCACCCTGACGGCGGGTCCTGGGACGCGGCCGGTCGCGATCGCGGCAATCGCCGCGGCGCAGGCGCCGGTGCCGCAGGCCAGCGTTTCCCCGGAACCGCGCTCGAACGTGCGCTGGACCAGCCGCGCGTCGGGCAGGGCCTGCACGAATTCGACGTTGATCCCCCCTTGGACGTGGGTCTGGAAGGCCGCACCGACCTCGAGCAGCGCCTCGCGCTCGGGATCGCGGTCGACGAACACGACGGCGTGCGGGTTGCCGGCGTCGCAGAACAGCCAGGTCCATGGGCGACCCGCATGCGTGAACGTGCGCGGCTTCACGTCGGTCAGCACGCGGCCGACGTCGACGCGGGCCGCCGTCACCTCGCCGGCCGCCGGCAGGAGCACGACGCGCTTGATGCCGCTGTCGGTCTCGACCGCGAAGCTGCGCGTGCGCACGTGTCCGTGGTCGAACGCGAGCTTCGCGAGACAGCGCAGACCATTGCCGCACATCGCGCCGCGCGAACCATCGAGGTTCCACATCATCATCCGGCAGGCGGCGACCTGGCTCGACACGAGGGCGATCAACCCATCGCCGCCGACGCCGAAATGCCGGTCGGCCACTCGCCGCGCGAGCGCCGGACCGGCGCCCGGATCGAACCCGGTCGCGAACGCGTCGATGAACACATAGTCGTTGCCGGCGCCTTCCATCTTCGTGAACGCGAGCTTGTTCATGGGGCCAGCTCGAAGCGTTGCCGTTGCGCCGGAACATCCACCGTGCGGAACCCCTCCTTGCGCAGGCGATCGGCGTAGATCAGTGCGGTCGGCTCCTCACCGTGGACGACGAAGGCATGCTTGCAGGTGGTGGCGAGATGCCGCGTGTGGGCCAGGAGTTCGCCATAGTCGGCGTGCGCCGAGAAGCCTCCCATCTCGCGGACCTTGCAGTGCACGCGGTACCAGTCGCCGTAGATCCGCACGCTCTCATGACCCTCGATCAGCTTGCGGCCGAGCGTCCCTTGCGCCTGGAAGCCCACCATCAGCACGCAGTCCTCCTGGCGGCCGACCGAGTGTTTGAGGTGGTGCAGGATCCGTCCGGACTCGCACATCCCCGAGGCCGCGACGATGACGCCTGAGCGCGCCGAGTTCAGCTCCTTCGATTCCTCGACATCGGTGACGTAGCGAACGCCTTCGAAGAAGAACGGCGAGCGACCGCTCGCGAGGATCGCCCGTGTCTCGTCGTCGAAGCAGTAGGGATGTCTCGCCATGATCCGCGTGGCTTCGCTCGAGAGCGGTGAGTCGACGTAGATCGGAACCCGCGGGATCTTGCCCGCAGCGATCAGGTTGCCGAGGAAGAGCACGACGTTCTGCGTGCGTCCGACCGAGAACGCGGGGACCAGGATCCGTCCGCCATCGCGCAGTTCCTCCTGCACGATCGCTGCGAGATCCGCTTCCATCGCCGCCGATTCCTGGTGCAGGCGGTTGCCGTAGGTCGATTCCGTGATCAGCACGTCGGTCTCGGGCAGATGCTCCGGATTGCGCAGGATCGGCAGGTGCTTGCGTCCGTGATCACCGGTGAAGGTGATCCGCATGCGCGTGCGCCCGTCGTCGACGTCGAGGACCACCATCGCCGCGCCGAGGATGTGGCCCGCGTCGTAGAACTCGCAGAACACCTCGGGGATGACCTCGAAGCTCTGCCGATAGCGTTGCCCGCGCATCAGCCGCAACGTGCGCTCGACGTCCTCCAGCACGTAGGCGGGTTCGAAGTGCTGTCCGTGGCGGATCAGGTGCGCTGCGTCCTGGGCCTGGATCTGCGCCGAGTCGCGCAGCAATGCTCCCGCGAGATCCTTCGTGGCCTCGGTGCAGTAGATCGGCCCGCGGAAACCACAGCGCACGAGCCGCGGCAACGAGCCCGAATGATCGATGTGCGCGTGCGAGAGCACGACGGCATCGACACCGTCTGCCTCGAGCGGCAGGTTGCGGTTGGCGTGATTGCTCATCTCGCGCGGGCCCTGCACCATCCCGCAGTCGAGCAGCACCTGCTTGTCGTTGACGTGCAGCAAGTGCTTGGTACCGGTCACGTGGCGCGCGGCCCCCAGGAACTCCAATGCGATGCTCATCCGGTGAGCCCCTTGACGCGCTGCGTGTTCTTGAAGTGCAGCTTCGCGACCTTGGCGAGCAGCTGCTTCCCTCCGATCTCGACCACGCGATTGGCGACTGCGTCGACGGGAGCCCCGGCACCCTTGTGCAGTTCGGTCGCGCACTCGTCGCTGCACTGGCGCAATCCGGCCAGGAAGTGCACCCTCGCCAGGATCGAGGCGGCAGCCACGACTGGGTGGGCTTCACCGCCCGTGCGCTGCAGCAACCCTGGCACGCGGACGCCGCGCCTGGCGATGGCCGCCTCGAGCACGCGGGCATCTGCGAACTTGTCGACGACCGTGATCATGGCTTCGGGATGCCGTCCGGCGAGCGCTCCGAGCGCCTGCGCGTGCAGGTCGGCCAACAGCGCGTTGAGACCGTTGCCCTGCGCGATCCGCTGGTTGTACTCCGGCGGCATCAGGCGCACGATCTCGTGGTCGAGCTCGCGTTCGATCTGCCCGGCCTGCACCTGCATCTTCGTGTCGGCGAGGGTCTTCGAATCCGCCACGTGGATCGAACGCAGGAACTCCAGGTCATCCGGCGTGGCGAGCACGGCAGCGACGACCAGCGGGCCGAAATAGTCGCCCTTGCCGGCCTCGTCCGAACCGAGGGTCGGCTGCGTGAACCCGGGTTCGTCGGTCGGCTTGGTGGACGCCGCGCTCGCTTCGGCCAGGAACCGCGCGGCGAACTCGGCGATCTTCGTGGCGTTGCCCTGCAGCACGGCCTTCCCGCTCGTGTAGACCGTCAGCACGAGGCCGTCGTGCCGCACCCAGTAGCGCGCGTGCGGCGCCTCCCGCCACTCGGCCCCCGGGAGCTCCGTGCGCAGCCGGGTCGCGAGTGCCGTGGCCGCCCGGGCATCCAACTCGAAGACCTGCGTGGCCTGGCTCACCGGTTCACGGTCATGGTCCGGCTCGTGATCGTCAGCGGCAGCAGGATCGGCTGCAGCAGAATGTCCACGAACGAGTAGCTGGTCACGATCTCGTAGCCGGATGCATCGTGGGCGAGCCGCTGCGAGTCGGCCTCGCCGATCTGGAACAACCCGAAGAAGATGTAGAACTGCCTGGCCGATTCGCTGCCCAGTCCGGTCGGGCCGGCGCCGATCGTGTGCACATGGGTCTGGCAGCCGGCGAACAGACATGCGAGGGCGAGGAGCAGCAGGCGTGAGCGGCGCACGGGCAGCGTTATAGCCGGCGGCGCTGGCTCAGCGCACCGTCTGCACGGCGGCGGCCTCGCCGGCCCGGAAGCGGGCCTCGAGTTCGCTGGCCAGCTGTGCCCGCTGTGCCTCGTCGACGTCTCCCGGCACGCGCAGGGGTTCGGCAAGATGCTCGACGATGCGCGCGAACGGCGCCGGGATCACGAAGCGGTCCCAGGAGCCGAGGCGCTTGCCGCGCGAGACCGCGTAGCTCGCGGCGTAGATCGGCCTGCCGGTCGCGGCCGCGAGCTGGATCACGCCCTGGTGCACGGTTCCACGCGGGCCGCGTGGGCCGTCCGGAGTGATGGCCAGGGGCCGTTCCGCGTGGTCGCGCAACATCTCGAGCAACGCGCGCATCCCGCCACGCGTCGACGATCCGCGCACCGGCACGAAGCCCAGGCGTTCGACGATCTGGGCGATCACTTCGCCGTCACCGTGCTGACTGATCATGATCGCGGCGTTGCGGCGGCGATAGCGAAGCGCCGGCACCAGCATGTCCCCGTGCAAGAACGCGAAGATCACCTGATCGTCTGCCGGCAGGGTCGCCCCCTGGGTCCGGATGCGCCAGGTCGCGCCCAGTACGCGCAGGACCAGCGCGCCGAGCCGGCCGAACCATCTGGCCCGGGCAGGCGTGATCTTCATGGAGCTGGATCTTCGCGCGGCAGGGGCGGAGCGTCGAGAGCGTCGAGCCGGGCCCGGATTCTGCGTTCACGCGCCAGCTTCCGCAGCAGCGCGAGGATCGCGATCGGCACGACGAGCAGCATCAGGTAGGTGAACGACTCGCGCAGCAGGATTCGCCACAGCGCGCCGGAAGCATGGAGGACGTGCTCGCGCCACGCGTCCTCGTACTGCACCAGCCCGCGCTCCATCCGCACCGCGACGGCGGCGGCGAACGGACGCTCGGCCGAGCACTCGCGCGCCGCCGCGAGCAGGACCTCGAGACCGATCTCTCGCCACAGGTACGAGACGAACGAGAAGCTCTGTCCGTAGGCGGCCTGCAGCTCCCCTTCGTCATCACGCGGGAAGTCCTCGACGAGCGCGCGGAACGGGATCAACGAGTTGCTCCAGATCCGGTACACGAGCGCCTCTTCACTGATCCCGAGGTAGGGTCCGCCCGAGAGCGCCTGCGCGAGACCCTCGTGGAACCAGCGCGGCACGTGCGGCCCTCCGGGCCCCGCGAACTGGTGCAACAGGAGATGCACGAGTTCGTGCTCGACGACGGTCTGCAGGTCGTTCGGTGGCGCGCGGCGGGCTTCGGCCAGCATCAGGTGGATCTCCTGTGCCTCCAACCGGGCGAATCCCGCAGTTCCCGGGTGCACGGCGGCGCGCAGCTCCGGCGTCAGGCCGTCGCCGTCGGAATGCACGACGACCGTGAACGGACGCACGGGCATGCGCGGGAAGTGCGGGGTCAGCTTCGCGAGACCCTTCTCGACCATGCGTTCGATCGCGGCGGCGCGCTCCGGCGCGTCCGCCCTGACCGAGAACTCCTGCGCGCGCGCTGCTGTCAGCAGGGTCAGCAGGATCCCGAGAGTCGGCAGGAGAGCGCGCACGGCTACGATTTGGCCCTTCTTGGAGTCACCCATGCACAGAATCAAGCTGCTCGTTCCCGCACTCGTGCTCCTGACCCTGCCCGCTCTCGCTTGGCGTAGTACCCAGGACAAGGAGGAGAAGCGGCCGCAGGGTCGGCCCCAGGGCACCTCCGCGCGCGTGAACTTCGCGATCTTCACCTACACCGACACCGGCGGGCGCACGACGAGCGTCCAGGCCCGCGACCTGATCGAGGTCCGGCTCGTGCACGGCCAGCAGGAGCACATGCGACTCGAACTGCTCTACCAGAACGGGGACTACAGCATGGTCGACGCCCACGCGTTCCACCTCGTGCGCAAGAGCGAGGCGGGCGGCTCGGACGTGGTCGTGACCCGTGCCGAGCCGGCGGCGATCGTGTTCCCGTTCGTCAACTGAGCGAGAAGAGCGCGCCGCGAGCGAAGTTCGTGCACGGGGTGGCGCCGAACCAGTCCTGCTGGATCGCGGCGTAGATCGTGCGGAAATCGGTCGTGAACCTCAGGTCCCCGCGGTCGAGGTCCGCGAGGCTCGGGGCCTGGCCGTGCAGCCCGCCACGCACCCGGCCGCCGAGCAGGAACACCGGGCCGGCCGCGCCGTGGTCGGTGCCTCGGCTGGCGTTCTCGGCCACGCGGCGGCCGAACTCGGAGAACACGAGCGTTGCCACGCGCTGGGCCAAACCCAGCCGCTCGAGGTCCTTCTGGAACGCGGCGACCGCGCCATCGAGTTCCTGCAGCAGGCGCGGATGCCGCTGCTGCTGGTTCGTGTGCGTGTCGAAACCATTGTGGTAGGCGTAGAACACGCGCGTCTGCAACCCGGCCTGGATCAGGCTCGCGACCGTGCGCAGGTTGCCGGCGAGTCGCGTGTCGGGATAGGCGACCGGCGTCTTGTAGCCGCTCGCCGCCGCGCGGATCCGATCGCTCGAAGTGGACGCGGTCTCGGCCGTGCGGCCGATGATATCCAGGATCTTCTCCGTGTCGTCCTTCTCGCTCCTGGCCATCTCGGCGAACACTCGCGCTTCGGCCTCGGAGCCGACGAATCGGTACGACGCCGGATCCTGGAACGCGATCGGCGAGCATCGCCCGCCCTGCAGGGCGAGCGCCGGCTTCAACCCGAGGTTCACGATCGCTTCGTCCTGGCGCTTGCCACCGGCGAGTTCGTCGACAGTCCGCCCGAGCCAGCCGCCGACCTTGACGGCGGTCGAGGGGTCTGCCGAGTGCCAGATGTCCATCGACTTGAAGTGCGAGCGGTTCGGATTCGGGTAACCGACCCCCTGGATCAACGCGAGCTTGCCGGCGTCGTACAGCCCCTTCATGCCCTTGAGGTCGGCAGGCAGGCCGAGCCCCGGCGTGAGTTCGAGGCACTGCCTGGCCGCGAGTCCGAGGGTCGGACGCGCCTTGTGGTACTCATCGGCGCCGAACGGAACCAGCACGTTGAGCCCGTCGTTGCCGCCGCCGAGTTCGATGACGAGCAGAATCCGCTCGCCTTCGGGCAGGGTCCGCAACCACGCCGGGGTGCGCACACTCAGACCTTGCGCGATCACGCCGAAGGTCGACAAGCCGGAGAGGGTCCTGGCGAGGAAGTCTCTGCGATCGATGGGGTCCATGGCTCGCTCCTCAGCAGATCTGGAACTCTGGCGTGGTCGTCAGCAGATGCAGCAGCTCGTCGAGCTTCTGCCGCAGTCTTGCCCTGTCGGAGAAGTCGAGCGGTGCGCTGCCGTCCTTGCCGGTCGCGAACTCCAGCAGACGGACGCGCCGCTCTGCCGCCAGCGGCAGCACGAGGAAACGCCGCTCGAGCGCGGCGAGGATCGACTCGGCAGTCGTTGCCTGGCTCGAGTCGACGAGCGCAAGGGTCGAGAACGAGCTCGCGGCGCGGCGACGGTCCGCACCGCCGGCGATCATTCCCTTGGTGATGTTGTAGCGCGTGAGCAGGTTGCTCGAGGTGATCCAGGCGGGGCCGCCATCCCAGCCCTTCACATTCGGCGGCTGCATGAGCTCCTGTCCGACGTTGGCGCAGGCGCGCAGCAGTGGCTCGCTCGGCAACTCCGTGGCCCCCATCTCGCGCGCGAACGTGACCACGAGCGCCAGCGGGCTCTTGATCTGCCGGGCGCGCACGCGGTCGGAGTAGAACCACTCGGAAGCGAAGAGCGTGCGCAACAGCGGCTTCAGTTCCCAGCCACGCTCGCGCAGGATCTGCGCATAGGGTTCGAGTTCCGCTTCGGTCGGCTCGACAGCGAAGAACGCGAGCAGCTTCCGGGCGACGAAGCGCGGCGCGGCTTCGTGTTCCAGCACGATCCGGATGATGTCATCGCCATCGAAGCGCCCGGTGCGGCCGAGGAACTCCTTCTCGCCGTAATCGTGGTCGCGCGGCACGAAGACGAAACTCGAGTTCTGGAACCGCCACCCAGTGAACGCGCGCGCGGCCTCCTTGATGTCCTTCTCGGAGTAGTTGCCGGCGCCGAGTGTGAACAGCTCGAGCAGCTCGCGCGCATAGTTCTCGTTCGGAGCGCGCCGGCTGTTCTGGTTGTTGTTCAAGTAGGCGAGCATCGCCGGGTCGCGGGAGATCTCGCGCACGAACTCGGCGAAGTTGCCCGAGGCGTGTTCGCGCAGCAGGTCGTTCTGCACGGCCATGTGGTAGGCGTTGCGGACTTCGCGATGACCGCTGGTGAAATGGCCGTGCCAGAACAGGGTGAGCTTCTCCTCGAGCGGCCGCTGGCTCCTCAGCAGGCGCTGCAGCCACCAATTGCGCACCTGTTCGAAAGCCCGCCGATCGTCGCGCTGGCTCATCTGCACGCGCCGCTGCCGCGCCTCCGCCGTCATCTGCGCGAGCTCCTCTCGCGGCGGCAGGCGGCGCGGCTCGATGCCATGCGGCGCGAGCGAGTCCGGCACCGTCTCGTAGTCGACGAGGTGCGCGATCGCCGCCGCGAGCCCGCGCACCTGCACGCGCGCGATCTCTTCAGGAGTCCCTGAGAATCCCGCGCGGGTCAGGAGGTGCCGGGCATGGGCGTAGTCGAAGCACTCGGATGACAGCGGTCGGATCGAATCGCCTTGCGGTGCACCGGCAGGCAAGGCGGCGAGGACGAAGGTCAGGGCAAGGCTCATGGGGGGCTCGGGGCAGGAGATCTCTATCTCCCCCAGCAGGCCCTGTGGTGCGAGCCCGCGTCATCTGCTTGTAAAAGCCCGGAGTTGTCGCAGCCCTGTCACTGGAGCTTGGCGCGCGATGCGGGCCCACCCTCCACGCCCGAAGCTCTTCCTGCCGAAAAAGGCGACGGCAGGGGATCCAAGGCGGCGTGTTGCACCGTTCGTTCCGGATGGATCCACAACTCTTGGATACCGAGTCGCGCAGCCTGCTCACACGGGAGGAGGTCCGCCGCCTGTTCCGTGTGAACGAGCGGACGATCGACACGTGGATCCGGCGTGGCCGCCTGCTCGCTGCCGGGTGGATTC
>CAZSKV010000798.1:0-13128 GCA_964607495.1 uncultured candidatus Brocadiaceae bacterium | reverse complement strand
TCGACCACGTTGCGCAGCTCTGCACTTGGTTGGCTGCCCGCGCGGCAGAGCAGCCGCGCCGGCACCTTCTTGCAGAACCGGCGCAAGCGGCCGAGCCATGCGTCCCGGTCGCGCGGCGTCACGTCCGCGGGGACCCACAGGAACACTTCGAGGCTCGGATTGGCCGCCGTGGCCCCACCCACCCCCAGCGCCGTGATCCGACTCGCGCGGACATGGCGCCTGGTCTCCTCGAGCCGCTCCCGGAGCTCCTGACAACGGGTCTTCCAGGCTTCTGCGGCCTCGGCCCGCGCCCGCGCCGTCGCGAGCTCATCCAGCAGATGCAACGTCTGCTCGGCGAGCTCGCGCAGGCGGGAATCGGCGCCAGCAGGGTCGCCCGGCACGAGGTTGGACGCGGGGTCAGGCATTGCGCACGTGGGCCGGTCGCGCAGCTTAGGCGAGACCCCTCGGCGATTTGAAGACTGCATCTGCATGGCGGAGCTGGGCCGTCCCGATCCCCGGGCGTGCGCGCACGGCGGCTGCGTCGAGCCGTGGATCCTCGCCGCCGGCCTGACCGCCGGAATCACGCGGATCGTGACCGCCGTCTACAGCCGCCGAAGCTGTGACGGTCGACCAGCTCCTGCCAGATCGCCTTGCCGTCGCGGCCGTGGTCCAACCCCGTCGCGATGAGGTCCCGGTGCGGCTCGCAAGCACTCCTCGCGGCCGAAGTCAGGGTCTCCGACGAGCCAGCAGGGTCGGCGGTCACCTGACTGGCCGGTTTTGGTCCATCGACCGCCGGCCGTCGGCGTCCTCGCTGGTCCCGGATCGCGATCCCCGCCGCCGTCAGGTAGCGGCGGACCGATTCCCGGTGTACGCCGGTCTCAGCCTGCTTTCGCCGCAGCGACCAGCCCAGCCGACCCAGCGCGCGCACCTGTTCTTGCTTCTCGGGCTTCAAGACGTTGGCCATCCCACGTGGCAACCGGATGGCCCCCGCGGCGTCAACGTCTGCGACCAACCTAACGACTGGCCGGTTTTCAGGCGTTCCCGACTGGCCGGTCTTGGGCGTTCCCCGAGGACAAGCACAACGCCGACGCCGCCGTCCGAGCCGCCGATGCCCGCCGCGAGCACGCCACCCTGGTCGCCACCCTGGTCGCCACCCTGGTCCCGGGCCTCCAGTGCGCGCGCAGATCGCCGCTCCAGTCAAGGAGATGGATGTCGCGACGTCCTGGTGTTGTTGGCGGAACAGTTGCCGCCAGCCGATCGCCTGGCTCAGGAACCAACAGCCAGCACGGCGTTCCTAGGCGGCGAGCTTGCCCGCCGAGCACTTGGACCGCGGACCCTTCTTCATCGGGCTGATAGCACTAGATGCATCTCATAGCCAGGTCTGCTTGTGATACTCAGTTTCCCCATTCGTCCGTTCGCTTGCTTCACATCACACTCCGCCGCGCCAGTCCCTCCCACTCGGAACGTATCCGTCCACGCGGGCGACCCCCTGAGCCTTGCACGAAGTTGTCCGCCGACAGAACACCACACTATTGCCGGACGGCCCGCGTCATACTTGCTAACATAGACTACGAGCGCGCAGGCAGACTCAAGATCACACATGACACTCACCGCCTCGCATTCCAGTCGCACCCCCGGCGCAGCAGTCCGCAGTCGTTGAATACTCTTCGAACCCAGGTGCAACAGCTCTACATCTGCGGCACGCGGTGAATACATCCGTACGATCTCTGACGCATTGGTAACCACTGCCGCTTGTGACTTATCTTCACCGTCCAACCACGCACCGATCATTCGGTCGGCACCGGCCGTAACCCACAATTGGTTATCATGCGATAGCGCATGCTCAACAACACTTCCTCCACCGCCCTTCACTCCCATGTTCCATGCATTCACGGTCACGTGCGCTATGAGTCCTCGGCCACTTACTGTGATCGCTCTCGGCCCGCGATTCGTAACCGTGACAACGTCACAAGGTGTGGACCCAAGTATCTCGTCCCCGCTTGACACAATCAATCCCTCAGGGATGCTGCACACCTTATGTTGCACACGCTCGTACACACCCTCAAACCAACGTGTTGCAAGCCAACAGAGGAGCATCACCGCCACACATACGCAGCCAGCCCAGACAAGTACTCGAACGCCGTACGGACACTCCGCATTGCGAACCGAAGGCATCTTCAGCCTCGTCCTTCCTGGGCGCGTCCCAAGAATTGGCTCAGTTCATACGGGCCCCACAGGCGCACGGCATCCGCCCCGTCGTACAACTCCCCGGCAGCCACGCGGCCCCCTGCGGCGGCCCGAGACTCACAAAGCGCCCGAGCACAACGTGCTCTCCAGTATGATCCCACCGAGAGTGCGCCTGCCCCCATGGCGCCAACGGCGACCGACCACGCCGCAACGCAGATCGCCGTGCCCAGGACTCGGCCGACACGCGTCTGCGCATTCCTCGTACGCCCGCAATGCTCACCGCCCATTGTCTTGCATCCCACGATTGTCTCGTGCCTCATTCCACTGTCATTCTAGGTGCCGCACGCTGTCATCGCTTTCACCACACCGCCCAGCATGATTGCCATCGTCTGAAAGAACGCGGCCGCAACCGCCAACCTCACATCGCTTTCCCTCACGAATCGCCGCACGACATACACAAGGAGGACAGACATTGCGACATGCATGCCTGCAATCGTGAACGCGCCTCCCATGGCAACCATGGTGGCCATGACGGATGCCCCAACGAGGCTCCCGATCGTGATGGCAGACACGCGGCCCCATGGTGCCGCCGCGTAGGTCACCAAGCCCGTTGACAGAGTGCCGATGGACAGGGCCAGCAGGCCGCCGCCGGCGGGCCATGACCAGAAGGGCACATGCCATGACACCATGAATGCAGTAGTTCCCAGTACCCCGAGGGGCCGACGATCCGACGGCAGCCTGCCATGTGACGAACCAGGTCGGCTTCTGACGCGTGGAGCCGGCGAGCGGTCCGAGTTCATGCCCTGCCTCGGGACCACCACCGGGTCCATGCCTTGCACGCCGTAGCTGCGCCAAGGGCGTAGATCATCGTCGGTACCACAAGGTCAGCGACTGCGCGAGCGTAGTGACAGCAACAAGGAGCAGAACGCACAGGACAGCCCGCCGGATGTATCGGCCCCGACCCTTGAGGTTGCGGACGCAGTAGGAGCACACGACAGCGGAGATCGCGGCTGCCACCAGAACCCTGATCTTGGGACCCAACAGGAACCCGGGAGCAAACGTGACATGGACGAGTGCGAGCGCACCAAGGCAGGCGTACCACATGGCAACCAGCCATAGCACTTCGATGGCACGTTCGACGCGCGGGATGGGTTGCTCAGCGTCCATTGCCGGCATTGGTGATGGCCCGGTGCGTGATCGCATGGAACACACACGTCTCTACCGCGCGGTTGCCACTCGCGTAACAGGAAGCAGAAGCAACAGCACCCACAGGCTCAGCGCGCGAAACAGCGCCAACGCAAGACCGTGTCGCCGGGCTGGCTGCGTCCCGCCGACGGCGACCGCGCGCTCGTGCCGGGCCGGCGTCGCCGAGCGTCGAGCCTCGGCACCGGGTGATGTGCGGGAGCGAGGGCATCTATCCCCTTGTACCCGTTGTCCCTGCCGGAAACTCCGAGCGGGCGAGCGATGCGAGCCCGGCCATCCGCTGGTCCGCCCGCTTCGCGCTCACCCACGTCCCACCGGGTGGACCCCAACGCGCCGCCAGGCGCGCACCAGGTTGCACCACGACTCATCCCGGCAGTTGCGGTCGAGCGCGCCCCGCAACTTCGCGGAGAGCGTTGCACCCGGAGCAGTTTTTCCGTTCGTTACGCCCCCATGCGTCTGGCGATCGTCTCCCCCCTGCCACCCCTCGAGACCGGGATCGCCGACTACACGAGCGAACTGCTGCCGCACCTGGTACGACAAGGCCATCTGACGTGCGCGCCCCCGCCGGCATCGAGCTGCTTTCGGACTCCACCTGGGACTGCGCGTGCAGCGGGGGATCGTGGTCGCCGTCGGAGTGCGAGTGCGGCTGTGGTTCCGGCGAGGAGTGCGGTTGCGGCGGGAACTGCGGCGGGCGCGCTTCAGGGGCCGACGCCGGTGACCGCGCACCGCGCTTCGCCGACTACGAAGGCGATCTGTGGGCGTCGATGCCCGGCGTCGTTCGAGTCCCGCAGGGCGGCGGCGGCGGCGCTGGTGGGGGTGAGGTCGACCCGCTGCCCGCGCCAGATCCGAAGAGCCCACTTCTGAGGGACTACGAGGGCGAGATTTGGGCAAGCTCGCAGCGCGCCGTCACTGATACGAACGCTTCCTTCGGCGACACTGCACCCGAGGGGCACATGTATGATGGCGTGGCTCTATGGCCCTGGCCAACCGGGTATACGACGACAACGTTACCCGATAACCCGGGATGCGACTGGATCCCGGGGGTTACTGAGACGCCATGCACGACCGCGTGCTGCGCTGTCCACGATGCGTGCTACCACAAACATCACTGCTCGGCATTGTCCTGGATCAATCCATGGGCCAGCTGGGAATGTAAGGCGTGCAATTATTTTGCAAACGTGTGCTTCGCCGCCTGCGACGACCAACCGGGCCCGTGCGGCAAGAAGCACACGTGCTATACGAGAGCCTGTGGGGGACGGTTCTATTGTGACTCGACATGTAAGGTATCGCCTCCCCGCGGGCAGCCTCCGATGGGAGTTAGCTGCCCGAAAGGAGAGACGTGGAGTTGGGTCGCGTGCGCGTGTGTCTCATGGGTGGAGGAGTTTTTCAAGGTGCGATCGCCGGGCATGCACCCTGGTTGAAGCTCGGGTCGCGAAGGAAGTTGGAGTTCGTGCTGGGGGAGCGAACGCCTGAACTACGGGTTCGGTGCATCTCGCTCGGCTAGCCAGCGGTGGTAGCCAGTGATCAACCCGACGATGATCATCCCGATGCTCGGCCAGAACGTAAGCATGGCACACATGCCTGGACCGACCGGATTCGGATTCGGGTCGCCATGAACTTTGGAGTATATGACGACGACAACCAGGGGGCCAGTGCCGACGAGGAGTAGCCCAACCCCGATCCAGAGCCACCGTGAACTCAGGAGTTTCGACATCTGAAACCAACCGCGAGCGCAGATCGGTCCACCCGAATTGTATTCGACAACTCCGCATAACGACTTCGAACCCAGCCAGCTCGCCTGCCTGACTCGCCATAGAGAGCCACGCTGCGCTCCGAACGGTCCGAATCAGTCGGCCAACTGCGCCGCCGTGACCGCGGTACGCGGTGTACACCTTGCCTTGCTCTCACGCGGCAGAGGGCGGCAACCACTGGTGAATCCGACGGCCTTCAATGGAGAGGATGTGGCAGAGCAAGAGAGCCCGGCGGACGGCCACGGGTCCGATCGAGCGACGGAGATGATCCGGCGAGACGCGGGCAATGGCAAGCCCCCGCTCGGCAGCGGCGATCGCGAGCTGCTCGGCGACGACGTCGAGGAAGCGCTCGCGCGCAGCGCCGGAGACTCGCGGCAGCACGCCTTTGAAGGTGACCGCGGCGTCGAGGTCGGACTGCGTGAGGTCGCCCTCGCCGCCGCGCGCCTGCCAGGCCGCATAGGCGCGGACCTTGGCCCGGCGCACGCTGACTTCGCAGGAGCCGTTCCAGGCCTCGGGACGCTCGCCGACAACCGATCATGCGGTGGAACGGCAGCCGGGGCTCCGGCTACCCGAGAGCGGAGCGCGGGGACCCGCGGTGGTTCATGCTGCCGAAGGGGTCGTGCTGGTCGAGCATCGTGCTCAGCGCGCTGCTGAGCCTGGATCACACGGACCGACAGGAGGTGCTGGCCACGCTCGACGAGCTGCTCGCGCCCGCGCGGGGCTAGGCAACCCGCGCTCGGCAGTCAGAGCTCGCCGCAGCAGGGCGCCTTCCGCGTGCCGTCCGGCCGCGGGCAACGCCTGTCAAGGGGCGGGCAAACGGGACCACCTCGGGTTCGGGCAAGCGGGACCACTTGGTGAGGTGCGCAGGTTCGTCGGACGTGGTGGCGCAGCACGAGGTAATCGAGGAGGCGCTCGTCGACTTGAGTGCGATGACCGGACGACGGACCGCCGCGGCGGCCACATCGAAGTCGAACGAGCAGACGGCTGTGGGTCGGGCAAGCGGGACCACGATGCATCCGAGCACCCCCACCCAGCATCCCTTCCCAACCCCGCCCGATCCGGAGGCGGAGCGGAGGCCCCCTCGCAACGCGAGGGGGGCTGGAGCGGAGCCTAGGCATCGACAACCGAGGGGGAGCGCCGGCGTAATAGGGCGCGGGGCTTGCGCGACCTCAGCCGGCGCGGAATCGCGCGAGGGCGTGGTCAAGCACGGGCCTTTTTCTTGTCGGGCGGGTTGCGGTGTTCCCCTTCCCGAATCGCTCGCAGTCCTAGAGCGCTAATCAACCGTCGAAACACGCGGTCTTCCAACTCCTGGGTTCCCCCCAGGAAGGACAAGACCGATGACGGCAGAGGGGAATGGCTGTGTGGAAGCGGTGCGCGGTCGGCCTGGGGGGCGGAACGAGTCCGCATGAACGGGGCCATCCGGTTTCCGGCGGAGGCGGTGCTGGTTGATGCGAGGTTGCCCCCTTGGAATCCTCGCAGGTTCGGGTCTCACTCGGACCCCTGTTGCCCGCGGGGATGGCCAACGTCTTGCAGCCTGAGGAGCCAGAACAAGGACGCGCGCTGTGCCGGCTGGGCTGGTCACTGCGGCGAATCCAGGCTGAGACCGGTGTGCACCGGGAATCGGTCCGCCGCTACCGGACGGAGGCGAGGATCGCGATCCAGGTCCAGCGAGGACGCCGACGGCCGGTGGTCGATGGACCAAGACCGGCCAGGCAGGTGACCGCTGACCGGGACGCCGAGCGCAACCGTCTGCCGCCGGGAGGGGTCACCAGCACGGTTGCGCCTGGGCCCCTCCGCTGCGGCCCCTGCGCAGCGCGGGGGCCCGGCGCCTACTCGATCCGCAGCAGCGCGGCTTCGCCGAGCACCAGCTTCGACTGGATCAGCGCGTAGGACTGCACGGCGAGCACGCCGCGCACGTAGACCGGGATCGGCAGCGGGAACTTCGCGTTCCCGGCCGCATCGGGCACGACCGGCGGGATCACGTCGACGAAGAGCGGGGGCGTGAGCCAGAACTCGCAGCCTTCCAGCGGGAAGGGCGTGGTCGCGAGGTTCGCGCCGAGCACGAGGCCGGCCACGCCGACCGGGCCGGCGCCGTTGCCGGTGGTCCGGAGCTCGAAGCGGGTGTTGCCGCCGAACGGGGTGCCCTGCGTGCCCTCCTCGACCTTCTCGCGCGCGTAGTCGAGCTCGATCGCGTCGCCGAGCGTGGAGGTGC
This sequence comes from uncultured candidatus Brocadiaceae bacterium, assembly GCA_964607495.1. Classification (GTDB taxonomy): domain Bacteria; phylum Planctomycetota; class UBA1135; order UBA1135; family UBA2386; genus CAZSKV01. The sequence continues at coordinate 5,796 of CAZSKV010000798.1, read as the reverse complement.
AGCCGCCGGTGCGCGCGGTCACGAGCGCCGAGCGCTGGTAGAAGTTCGGCCGCAGCCCACCGTCGTTGCCCGGCGGCAGCAGCTCGAGGCCGCGGGTGAATGCGCCGGTCGCGTGGATCATCACGCGTTCGCTCTCGCCGGCGTCGAACGCGTCACCGTCGGCGTTCAGGTCGCGCTGGCGCCAGACGTTGAGGTCGTTGAAGAGCACGTAGCCGCCGCTCGGCTTGGGGCCGTTGGGATAGGCGCCGTAGACGAAGATCTCGCCCGGCTCGAGCACGCTGTTGCCGTTCTCGTCGATCTGCACGACCGCGAGGCCGGAGATGAAGTTGGTCGGAAAGGGATCGACGATCTGCGCCGGGTCGTTGAACACCGTGACCTCGGCGAGGTCGTTCACGTCGCCGTCGTTGTTGCGGTCCTCGCAGCGGAACACGAAGCCCGCGCCCGCGCCGGTGCTGTTGGTCAGCGCGACGAAGTAGACGTCGCCCGTGCCGGTGCGCGGCGCCGACTCGATCAGGTTCATCGCGTAGAAGGGCCCGGTCAGGATCGGGAAGTTCGTGCCCTGGAAGTCGACGCTCTTGGTCAGGAGCGAGGCGGGGTTGTAGGTCAGCCAGTTCGCGACCTCGCCGGTCTCGGCGACGCCGTTCTGGTTCGCATCGACCCAGCGGAAGATCGTGCCGAGCGCGGTCTGGTTCACGAGCACGGCGCCCTTGCTGTCGACGTGCAGGCACTCGAACTCGCTCGCGTCGATCGTCTGGGCCTCGACCTGCACGCCGCCGGTCGTGCCGGTCCAGCAGGCCTTCCACTCGGTGGCCCCGATCGCGTCGTCGGCGTTGGCGTCGTCGAGGCGGAACAGCCCCTGATTGGTCACCGGCCCGGTCGCGCTGCTCTTGTCGCTGATCCACCACAGGCGCGTGGCGCTGGTGGGGTCCTTGGCAATGCCATCCGGGCTGTAGTTCTCGTTGTTGACCAGGGTCAGGGGATTGAAGAACACCGCGATCTCGCTCGCGCCGATGCTGCCGTCGTTGTCCTTGTCACGGCAGATCAGCACGTTGTCGTTCGACGAGCTGGTCGCGAAGAGCGCCGGCTGGCCATGGAACGCGGGCGCGTAGGCCATGTCCTCGAGGAAGTTCATCAGCGTCGTGAAGCTGCACGGACCGAGCACCTGGCGGTTGTCGGTCGCGAACGCGACCGTGCGGCCGCTGCCGCCCGGATAGAACACGCCGGGGGGCGAGCCGCCGTTGTTGGCCTTCGTGCCGGTCGCATTGCAGTCGGTCGCGAACTCGTTGGGGAAGTCCAGCGGATCGCGGCCGTTCGCGGTCGCCTCGCGGTTCAGGTCGCCGTAGACGCCGTCGCCGTCGAGATCGGACGCACGATCGATCTGCAGGTGGGTCGAGGCCGAGTCGACCGGGTTGCAGAACACGCCCTGCGACATCATGAGTTCGGGCCACGCGGAAGCGATGTTGCCGTTCCGGCTGCGCAGCAGGTAGCTGCGCACCAGCGAGCCGCCAGGAAGGCTCGTGTGGCTGACCGAGAGCCGGAAGCCGAGCGGCGTGCTGTTCGCGAGCAGACCCGTGACCTGGGCCGAGAACGCGGCATACCCGCGGCCGTCGGTCTTGATCGTGGCCGGGGTCTGGACCGAGAGGAACGGGTTCAACGTGGTCGCGACCGTGAACACGGTGTTGGCCTGCGCGTTCGTGAGCTTGAGAGCCAAGCGCAGCTGGTTGCCGTTCGGCGCATCGGCCTGCGCGTAGAGGAACTGGGCGGAGAGCGGGGCCGCGCCGAGGGCGAGGGCGGCGAGTGCCGCGACGGAGCGAGGTTCGAGCATGCGGGGGGACTCCTGGGTGGGTCGGGGAGACGTGCACCGATCCTACTCTGGCGCGTCAGGCGCGGGCCAATCCCAGATGAAGCCACGGCCGGGCGCGGGGGCCGCGGGCGTGGCGAGCCGGGGTGGCTCGGGCTATGGTCCGCGGACCACTGCCCGCGCCGGCAATGCACCACGATGCCTGACGCTCATCCTGAATCCGCCGCGGCCAAGGCCCTCGCGGCGGCCGATCTGGCTGCCCTCGTCACCGAGATCCGGCGCCGCTTCGCGGCGGTCGAAGCCGACGTCGCCGCCTGCCGCGGCGCGCTGCTGCACCTGCGCGACCTGCTCGGCGCAGCACTCGCCGATGGCAAGGGGAGCGTGACCGCGCCTGGTCCCGCCGCGCGCGCGCGGCGCCCCACGCTCGGCGAGCAGATCGCCGCCGCCAGCGAACCCGCGCCGGCCGCGGCCCAGTCCGCGGTCACGGCGAGCGCTTCGATCCTGGCCGGACTCTCCGAGGCGCTGGCCGACGTGGACGGCACGGCAGACAGCTGATCGGCGGCCTCACCAGAGCCGGGCGCCGCCGGCGATGCCGGCGACGTTGTCGACGATCGTCACGTCCGGGGGCAGGTCGAGGCGGACCTTCTTGGCGTTGCCGCCCCCGAGATAGAGATGGTCGAAGCTGGTCAGGGCCCGCAACGCGGCGATCGCCTTGGCGAGGCGCCGGTTCCAGCGCTTGCTGCCGACGCGCTGGCGCGCCTCGTTGCCGAGCTGCTGCTCGTAGGTCTCGCCCTTGCGGAACGGATGGTGCGCGAGCTCGAGGTGGGGGCCGAGCTTGCCGTCCTGGTAGATGCCGGTGCCGAACCCGGTGCCCAGGGTGACGACGAGCTCGACGCCCTGGCCGGAGATCACGGCGAGCCCCTGCATGTCCGCGTCGTTCGCGCTGCGCACGACTTTGCCGAGTACTTGCGCGAGCCTGGCCTCGAGCTCGTAGCCGCGCCAGGCGTCGTGGCCGAGGTTCGCCGCCGAGTGTGTCCGCCCGCCGCGGACCACGCCGGGGAAGCCGACCGCCACCCGCGTGAACTCGCCGAGCGGCTGCACGAGCGAGGCGATCGCCGCCATGACCGCATCGGGATGCGCCCCGACCGGCGTGTCGAGTCGGACCTTCTGCCCCTGGATCCTGCCGTCCGGGCCGACGAGTGCGGCCTTGATCCCCGTGCCACCGATGTCGATCGATAGGGTGGTGCTCACAGTCCTGGATCGGCGCTTCGCCGGGCCCAGGTTCAGTCAGGTACGAGTGGCTGCGACCTGCAGGTGGCCGGCGAGTCCGAACCACTCCTTGTCGGCATGCACGCGTTCCTCGGCTTCGATCAGCGTGCGCAGCTGCTGCGGCGCCTCGAGCCAGGGCTCGTTGGCGCGCTGCACGAGGCAGGTCTTCGCGATCCAGGACCGGGGCTCGAACCCGGTCTTGCGCAGCAGGTTGTCGAGTTCGTCGGGGAGGAACATCTTCATGCCGAAGCGCTCGTCCTGGCGATGGCCGCGCCAGGTCGTGCGGCCGCTGCGCAGCAGCTCGAGCATCTCCTGCGGCGAGTCCGCGGTCTGCAGGGAGCGCACGCCGCCGATCCGCGAGTCGACCGAGAGCACGAGGCTCGCGCCCGGGCAGAGGACACGGTGCAGCTCCTGCAGCGCGCGGCGCGGGTCCTCGCAGAACGAGAGGGGGTCGCCCTGGCCGGTTGCGAATGCGAGCGACCCGTCCGCCAGCTCGTGCAGGTCTTCGAGCCCGGCCTGCACGAAGCGGGTCTCGAGCCCGCGCGCGCCCTCCGCGGCGACGGCTTCGCGCGCGACCTCGAGCATCTTGATGCTCGGGTCGACGAAGGTGACCGCGGCCCCGGCCTTGAGCAGCCGCTTGCCGAACCAGCCGGTGCCGCAGCCGAGGTCGGCGGCGTGCAGCGGGCGCGCGGCTGGCAGGAAGCGCTGCAGGTGCCGCCACGAGATCTCGCGATAGAAGCGCCAGTAGAGGCTGTCGTAGATCTGGTCGTACTTGCCGGCCACCCGGTCGTGGTAGCCGCGGTTGCTCTTGTGAACCATCGCAGCCGGCAAGGTAACCTGAGCGGCGATGGTGCGACTCGCCTGGTTGCTGCTCCTGCTGATCGCCCCGCCGCTCTGCGTCGTGGCCGCGCTGCGCCTGGGGCCGGATCCGGTCGCCCAGGAATCCGCGCGGCCGTGGATCCATCGCGAGGACCGCTACGTCGGCTCGCAGCAGTGCCGCAGCTGCCACCCGGACCAGCACGCGAGCTGGGAGGCGACCTTCCACCGCACGATGACGCAGCGGCCCGAGGGCGCGACGGTCCGCGGCGCGTTCGACGGCAGGACGGTCGAGCTCTTCGGCCAGCGGGCGACGCCCTTCGCGCGCGAGGGACGCTTCTGGTTCCAGCTGCCGGACCGGCTGGCCGAGGTCGCGCTCGCGGTCGGCTCGCGGCGCTACCAGCAGTACTTCGAGCGGGTGCCGCGCGGGGAGGGCTTCGCCTTGGTGCGCCTGCCGCTGCTCTGGCACATCGAGCAGCAGCGCTGGCTGCACCTGAACGGCGTGTTCCTCGAGCCCGACGACGCCGACTGGGGCCGGCACCAGACGCTGTGGAACGAGAACTGCATCTTCTGCCACAACACCGGGCCGCGGCCGCAGTCGCTGAACTATGCGCAGCGCCCCGCCGCGGCGGCGCGTTCGTTCGACTCCGAGGTCGCCGATCTGGGCATCGCCTGCGAGGCCTGCCATGGTCCGGGTGGCGAGCACATCGCGCGCCATCGCGATCCGCTCGCCCGCTATGCCGCGCACGCCGCCGGCGGCCGCGAGGATGCGATCGTCGATCCCAAGCGTCTCGACAAGCAGCGGGCTGCCGACGTCTGCGGGCAGTGTCATGGCCAGCGCCTGCCGAGCCCGCGCGGTGCGGTCGAGGCCTGGATGCAACGTGGCCCGAGCTTCCGCCCGGGCAACGCGCTCGCGTTGCACGTCGAACCCGTGCAGCAGGCGACACCGTCGCCGGTCGCGAGCGATCCCGACCTCTTCGCACTGCGCTTCTGGGGCGACGGCACGGCGCGGCTCTCGGCCTACGAGGACCCGGGTCTGCTGCAATCGCCGTGCTTCCAGAAGGGCGAGCTGACCTGCACGACCTGCCACACGATGCATGGCGGGGATCCGCGCGGCCAGCTGCACGAGGCGATGCGTGGCGACGGTGCCTGCACGCAATGCCATGCCGCGATCGCGCGCGATCTGCGCGCCCACACCAGGCATGCGCCCGAGGGCCCTGGCTCGCGCTGCCTGGATTGCCACTTGCCGCGGATCGTCTACGGGATCCTGACGATCCACCGCAGCCATCGGATCGAGAACCCGGATCCGAAGCGTGACACCGAGGCCGGCCGGCCGAACGCCTGCACGCTCTGCCATGCCGACCAGAGCCCGCTCTGGGCCGCCGAGCAGGTCGCGAAGCTCTGGGGGCGACCTGCCCGCCTCCCCGAGCGTCGTCCCGACGGCGCGCCCTTGTCCTGGCCGGATGCGTCGGCGAGCCTGCTCGCGGGGGATCCGCTGCAACGCGCCTGCTACGCGGCGGCACTCGGGCGCGGCGAGCCGCTCGCGGCGCAACGCGCGCACCTGCTGGTCACGCTCTGCGATCCGTATGCGAGCGTGCGCTCGCTCGCCCAGGCGAGCCTGCAGCAGCTCGAAGCGCGGCAGTCGCTGGGGCTGGCCACCGGGCTCGCGACCTACTTCGCGCAGGCGCCGATGCCGGAGCACAAGGAGCAGACGCTGCGGCTCTTGCAGGAGTTCGCGGCCAACGCCCCCGGCCGACTCGCGCCGCCACGGCCCGGGCTCGGCCTGCGGCCGGACTTCACGCTCGACCTGTCGGCATTGTCCGGCCTGCTGAACCTGCAGTCGCGGCGGGTAATCTCGATCGGCGAATGACCTCCCCTTCGACCCGCGGCGTCGTGCGCTTCGGTTTCGG
>CAZSKV010000797.1:0-2450 GCA_964607495.1 uncultured candidatus Brocadiaceae bacterium | reverse complement strand
AGCGCCGCGGCGGCCGCGGGCACTCTGCTGCTCGGCCCGTTCGCGCTGCTCTCGGCGTGGTGGCACGGGTTCGAGACCACACTGCCCGCCGCGACGCTGGCGGCGCTGCCGCTGCTGCTGATCTACCTGCAACTGACGTGGACGATCGTGCTGATGGGTGCGGAGGTCGCGTTCGGCGTGCAGCACGTGCACGAACTCGGGCGCGACCACCTGGAGCCAGGCCAGGCGGCGCGCCGGCAGGCGCTGCGCATCTGGGTGACCGCCGAGACCTGCCGCCGTTTCATGGCCGGCGAGGGGCCGACGACCATCGCGGTGCTGGCCGAGAGCGCCGAGATCACGCGCGAGGTCGCCGCCGGGCTCGTCGCCGAGCTCCAGGCCGAGGGTTACCTGGCCCTGGTCGAGGAGGGGGAAGCGGTGCTGCCGGCGCTGCGGCCCGTCCGCGCGCTGCAGGCGCTCGCCGCGGGCCCACCGGCACCGTCGCGGAACCAGCCGCTACCCGGCTGACGTGAGAGCGCGCAGACGTGCGAGTGTGCGCTCGACGTCTTCCAGCGTGTTGTAGATGTGCAGGCTCTGGCGCACGCCGCCCCTGGCGATCGCCCGCGGCATGATGCGGTCCTTCTGCCACAGCGCGGCGACGACGTTGCGCGCCTCGTGGCCGGCGAGTGAGTAGGTCGTCATGCCGGCGCAGAGTGCCGGATGCGTCGGCGAGGCGATCGTCGCGGCCTTGATCTGGGCGAGCCCGGCACGCAGCGCGTCCGCGAGCTGCCGGATGCGCGCATGGATCACCGCATGGCCGATGCGGTCCAGGAAGTCGAGCGCCGCCTCGAAGCCCTTGTGCAGCGACTGGTTGCCGGTGCCGATCTGCGACATGCGGCGGCCCGCATCGGTCTGCAGGTCCCATTCGCTCGAGGCCAGCGTCGTCCAGACCCGGCTCCAGGCCTCCTTGCGCAGGTAGAGCATGCCGGTTCCCTTCGGCGCGAGCAGCCACTTGTGCGGGGAGGAAAAGTAGGCGTCGCAGCCGAGATCTTGCACGTCGACCGGCACCTGGCCGAGCGATTGCGCGCCGTCGACGACCACGAAACAACCGCGCTCCCGGGCGATCGCCGCGATCTGCTTGACCGGCATCACGATCCCGAAGCCCGACGTGATGTGCGGCACGGCGACCACCTTGGTCTTCGGACCGATCGCCTGGGCAAAGTGCGCCACCAGTTCGTCGGGGTCGTTCGCGGGTGCCGGCAACACGACTTCCTTGATCACGATGCCGTCCCGCTTGCGCCGCAGGTCGTAGCCGGTCCGCCCTCCCGGATGTTCGTGGTCGGTCAGCAGGACTTCGTCGCCGGGCTTCAGGTCGAGCCCATGGGCGATGTAGTTCATCCCCATCGTGGCATTGCGGGTGAGCGCGATCTCCTGCTTGCTGGCGTTGACGAGCTTGCCGAGGCGCTCGCGCAGCTGCGGCTCGTCCTCGTAGCCGCCGAGGTAGCTCGGGCGGTCCGGGTCGTAGTCGCAGGTCACGAGCGCTTCCTCGACGTAGCGCATGTGGCTGTTGACGGCGTCCACGACGCACTTCGGAGAGGCGCCCAGCGTGCTCGTGTTGCAGTACGCGGTGTGTGGGGGGATCGAGAAGTGCCAGCGCAGCTCGCGCCAGTACTTCTCGTCGGCGCCGGCAGCCGGCGGTGGCGCAGGGAGACGCGCGAGCGGAGCACTCGCGGCGAGCAAGAGGAAATCACGGCGGAGCATGGAACCTCCAGACGAGGGTTTCGCGGATCCTACTCGCTGTGGTCGTCCGTGTTCGCCTCCAGATAGCGGCCGAGTGCGGCGTGGAGCGCCGCAGGATCGAGCGGCAGGTTCAGGTTCCCGTTGCAGCCGGCGGCAAGGCAGCGTTCGCGTGCGGCTGTCTCCGCGGCGCCGGTCAGCGCCAGCACGGGTGTGTGGTCGTTCCGGGCCCGCAGTGCCGCAGTGGCTGCATGACCGTCCAGACCCTCGCCCTGCATGTCCATCAACACGAGGTCGAACGTACTCTGCTCGAGTTCGTTCGTGGCGGTCGCCGCATCCGCGGCGGCGGCCACCTCGATCCCGGCTTCGAGCAGCAGCTCCTCGACCTGGCGCCGCTGGTCCGGATCGGACTCGACGACGAGCACTTTGCCGCGGTAGCGCGGCGGCGGGGGTGGCGCTTGTGCGGTCCCGGCGGCGGAGTCCTCGAGGCACACGATGCGCGCGGGGAATCCGCCGAACCCTGGAACCGCGGACCCGGCTCCTGCGGCCGCTGGCGCCGGGACGCCGTCGGCGCGCTGCCGGGCCTGTCTGCTGCCCGCGAGCAGGGCGACGCCGACGAGCAGGGCGATCGCGAGCGACTGCAGCCGCCGCAGGTCGCCGAGCATCGCGGTCACTTCGTCGGTCGCCGCGCCGCGCAGACCCTCGAGCGCCTGCAACGCGCGCAGCCATGCGAGGCG
>CAZSKV010000796.1:0-2291 GCA_964607495.1 uncultured candidatus Brocadiaceae bacterium | reverse complement strand
AGCCGTCGTAGCGGAGCAGGGCCTCGGGGTCGCGGGAGAACGGGGTCACGCCGGGATCATGTCACCGCTCGCCCAGGAAACGGTTCAGATGCCACCTCCCCCCGAACGCTCGTGGATGCAGTCGCGGCGACTCGTTGGCTGCAGCCCGCAGGGTCCTGCGAGTTCCGCCCTCCTGCCAGGAGTCGAGCTCACAACCCGAATGCCGTGGGTTCCCCGGACTCGAGCCTGGCGTCCAGGGCGCAACCCCATCGCGCGGGACTCTCTCGGTCGAGCGAGCAGAAGCTCGGCGAGACGCGGTGGTGAGGCGCGTCAGCTCACCGACCCTCGACCGGATGCCCCTTCTGCTCAGAGCCGCGCCACGTTCGTGAACGATCCCGGGAACCAACCGGGGTTCTGCGTGAGCGAGAACGCCTGGAAGTAGATCGGGATCGGCGGGGCGGCGGCCGGCAGGCCGACGACGAGCTCGCCGTTCGGGTTGGTGACCGGCAGTGCCGGCAGCACCACGAGCGAACCGAGGTCGAGCTCGAGCGCATGGTGGAAGCCGGGGATCGGGAACGGGACCGCGCTCGTGCCCGCCGCCAGCGCGAACACCACCTGGTCGCCGGCTGCGCCGAGGTAGCGCAGCCCGACCGGCACGTTCGGCTGGTGGGCGACCGGGAAGTCGAGCAGGGGCAGCACGCCGAGGCCGCGCGGCAGCGTCGAGTCGCCGCCCGCGGCGATCACCTGCAGATCGCGGTAGCCGGGCTTGGGCTGGGCCGGCAACGTGGTCTGCACGGTGGCGTTCGTGCGCGCCCCGGGGACCGCTGCGACGCCGCCGACGAAGATCTGCAGCGCCGCACCGAGGTTGAGCTCGGTGCCGTGCAGCGTCAGCGGTGTACCGCCGAGCAGGGGAGCGAAGGCCGGCAGCACGCCGGTCAACCAGGGTCGGCCGGTCGTGGGCACGTCGGTCGCGGCCGGGAAGCCGCCGAGCAGCTGGAAGTTCGGCGAGAGCGCGCGGGCGGCCGGTGCGCCCGACGAGAAAGTGCCGGTCAGGCGGTGGACGATCGATTGGGTCGAGCCGCCCGGCCCTGCTTCGCTCGCGACCAGCAGGTGGGTCGGGCCGCTGGCGGACTGGGCAGACAGGTGCAGGCCGATCAGGAGCGAGGCAACGCACGCAGTGCAAGAGAGCCTGGTCATGGCGTCACTTCCCCTGCACGACCGGCAGGTCGCGCCGGCGCGGCTGTGCGACGCCCTCTTTCGGCATCTCGTCGGCCTCGAGCAGGTCCCAGCCCAGGCGCGCCGCGGTCGCTTCGTTCGGCGTGTAGTCGGCGTTCAGCGTGCCGTTGCGCACCAGGATGTCGCGCAGCGCGTTCGGCCACTGGCTGCCGAATGGGACCCCGCGCAGCTCGGGCTTGAACGCCGAGTTCGGCAGGTAGGGCGAGTACTCGACGAAGCCACGGCGGACGCCGTGCACGTGGTAGTGGAAGCGAACGTCGGCGGTCCCGCCGACGCGGATGCGCTCGCGGCTCTGCTCGAGCACGCAGAGCATCGCCGGAGCGCCGATCGGCGTGAGCTGCACCGTGATCGAGGACTCGTCGGTCACCAGCCGCCACTCCTCGGGGATCACGAGCTCGGCCTGCCCATTGGCGATCGTGCCGGTGCCGCGGAAGTAGGTGCCGCTCTCGTTCCCTTCGAGGCAGTGGAATTGGATCATCCGCGCGGCGTCCTCCGGATGCGGTTGCAGGAAGGACTTCGTGCCGGACGCGCCGAGCTCGCCGGCGGAGTAGACGCCATAGCCGTTGGTCGAGTTGACGTAGCCGTACACGCCCGCGAGTGAGGTCGACTTGGTGGTGCGGACGCCGGTCGCGCGGCCTTCCACGCCGTGCGCCGACTGGCTGTAGACCTCGCCACGCACCCCGATCAGCGAGTTCGTGTTCGTACCGCCGGACACGCCGCCGTTGAACCCGGAGAGGCAGTACGCAGATCCCGTATCCGTGTTCGTGCGGGAGACGATGCCCGTCGCGGAGCCGGTGGCCGCAGTCTGCTCGACGGTGATGCCGATTCCATTCGGCCCGGAGTTCAGCGCGTAGATGGCCTCGCCGCTGTTGGTGCCAGCGGTGTTGACCGCCGTGTTCCTCGCCTCGATCGCCGCGCCGCCGTAGCCACCGGTGGTTTCTGCCTGCAGCGCGGCGCCGAATTGTGAGATCGACGTCGCACGGATCGCGTAGCTCGTGCTGCTGGTGGAACTCGTACCCACGGTCAGTGGGTTGCCGTCCAGGTTCCAGGTGACCGGCGGCGTCGGCATCGGGCCG
>CAZSKV010000795.1:0-6176 GCA_964607495.1 uncultured candidatus Brocadiaceae bacterium | reverse complement strand
CCCGAGCGGAGCGAGATCGACCCCAAAGCTGCCGGGTGCGTACGGCGTGAGCGTGAAGAAGCTGTCCGCGGCGTGCAGGTTCAGCACCACGAAGGCCTGGCTCGATGGCTTGGCGTTCTCGAGGCGGAGCGTGAACTTCTGGCCGATCGCCGGCGGCGTGGCCGAGTCCGGCAGCAGCCGCATCGGCAGACCGCTGGTTGCGGGGCCACAGCCACCATTGCCCACCGTGGTCACGAAGCCCTGCGTCGATCCACCGGGCGAGTAGAGCGCGTCCACCCAGTGCAGATCGTGGATCACGTAGCTGCTGCCGAGCACCTCCCACTCGAGGAAGAGCGGTTCGGCGATCTGCGGCACGAGGTAGGGCGTCGCGAACGGCAGGTCCACGAGCCAGGCCCCGGTCGCATCGCCGGGGGCGTGGGGGTTCGTGGCCGGCACCGAGTAGTCGAGCGGCCCGGCGACGACGGTGAGCTTCTGCGGGCGGTTCGTCGCCAGCGTGCTGCTCATCTGGTTCGCCGCGCCGCTCGCGACTCCGAGCGCGACCTTCAGGCGGACGTTGAGCGCGGGATAGGCGGGCTCGCCGACGAAGCCTGGCCGCCGCACGCGCAGTGCCCGCAGGGACTGGCCGAGCAACTGCGTCGGCAGGATGGTCTTGTCGCACTGCACCTGCATCACGCCTTGCGACCAACGCAGGGGCATCGCCAGGGCGCCGTTGCCCGGCATGCGCTCGAACCCCGGTGGCACCGAGGTCCAGGTCATGGACTGCGCGGGCAAGCTCGCGAGCAGCGCGGAGAACGCGGAGGTTGCGATAGGGATCCTGATCACGGGGGTCCTTGGCCTGATCCCTTCTCGGCAGGCCGATGGCAAGGACTTGTCGACCATCCGCGCTTTCCGGCGGGGCGGCCGTGCCGCCACCGAATAAACGCCGGCCTGATGGCTCCCCAGCCATCAGGCCGGCAGAAGGTTGCCGCCGTCAACCACTGACCCTTGACGCTCCCTTCCCCTTGTGCCGTTGCTATCGGCACGCTCACCCGGGCGAACTGAAGGCACGGTTGTGAACTTCAGAGGAAGGGTCCAGGAAGGCCGCGCCAGGATTCTTGCACGCGGGCTGTGGACAACGCGTGCGATCCGCCGCGGAGCGCCGATGCAATGGGGCTCCGCGATCGGACCACCGATGTGGACTCGCTGTGGAAAGCCGTCACTTCTTGGCGGTCAGGGCCTTGAGGAAGGCCGCGATCGACGCCGCCTTCGCGTCCGTCAGGTCCTTGCCGAACTGGTGGACGGTCATCAGCTTGATCGTCTCTTCGAGGGTCTTGGAGCTGCCGTCGTGCAGGTAGGGTGCGGTCTTCTCGACGTTGGCGAGGCCCGGGACCTTGTAGAAGCCCTTGTCGGTCTCGACCTTCGTGGCCTCGAACTTGCCAAGGTCGGCCGACGCATAGAGCTTGACGTTGCCGAACTTCATCAACATCAAGCCGCCGAGCGAGCGCATCGCATGGCAGGTCTGGCAAGCGTTCTCGAGGTAGAGCTTGAGCCCCTTCTTCTCCTCGCTGGTGAGCGCCTTGTCGTTGCCCTCGGCGTAGTCGTCCCAACGTGAGCGTGTCGTCAGGGTCCGCAGGTAGGCCGCGATCGCCTTGCCGAAGTTCGCGGCCGAAACCGCGGCGTCGCCACCGTAGGCCTTCTTGAAGCCCTCGACCGCCTCGGGGATCGCGTTGAGCCTGGCCACGAGTTCGGCCTCGTCGGCGAGGCCGTGCGTGGTCGGATCGACGACGTGCTTCTGGCCGAGCTCTTCGAGATTGGTGATGCGGCCATCCCAGGTGAAGAGCATCTGCTTGCCGACGTTCAGCACGGTCGGCACGTTGCGCTTCGTCTTCGCCCCGCCCGTGCCGGTGCCGTGCGCCTGCCCGTCCACGCCGGAGTTCTCGAGGTTGTGGCAGCTCGCGCAGGAGACGTCGCCGCCCTTCGACAGGCGCTTGTCGGCGAAGAGCAACTTGCCGAGCGCTTCCTTCTCGGGCGTCGGCTTGTCCAGCACGATGCCGGCCGCCTCGGTCTTCAGACCTTCGAGCAGGTCCTTGTCGATGTAGACGTCTTCTTCGGCACCACCGCCGCTGCCGCCACCGGCCGCCGTCTCCGGCTGCTTGCTGCAGCCGAGCACCAGGCCGAGGGTCAGGGCGAACGTGCCTGCGAGGAATTTGCTGTTCATGGGGATGCTCCTAGCAGGACACAATCTCCCGTCCAAGGTTCAAGTGCGAGCCCTTGTTCCGGTCCGCACGCGAAACTCCGGACCCGCAGCTTCCGTGATGAGTCCTATTGCCGAAGTCGTAGTCGTCACCGGTGCGAGCCGAGGCATCGGCCAGGCGATCGCGGCCAGGTTCGTGGCGGGTGGCTGGCGGGTTGCCGCGGTCGCACGCAGTGCCTGTCCGGTCGACGGCGTGCTGTCGCTCGCCGCCGACCTCCGCGACCCGGCAGCTCCGCGCCGGATCCTCGACCAGGTCGAGCAGGCCCTCGGCAGCCCGAGCGCCATCGTCAACAACGCCGGCACGGCGCCCTCGGACAAGTTCGAGACCACGGCCGACGCCGTGCTCGACGAAGTCCTCGACCTGCACGTGCGGGCGCCGTTCCGCCTGCTGCGCGCGCTGGCTCCCGCGTGGAAGCAGTCCGGCCGTGGGACCGCGCTCCAGATCGCATCCACGGCGGGGTTGCGTGGGTATCCATTCACCGCGGCCTACACCGCGGCGAAGCATGCGATGGTCGGCCTGACCCGGGCGCTGGCTGCCGAATGGCACGGCACGCCCCTGCGCGCGCTCGCGCTCTGCCCGGGCTTCGTCGACACGGAGATCACGCGCGCAGCCGCACAACGCCTCGCCGATCGCAGCCGGATCCCGTTCGCCGAAGCACTCGGCCGCTTCGCGCGCATGAACCGCATCGGCCGCCTGCACACCCCTGCTGAGATCGCCGAACATGCGTTCGCGGCACTCTCCCGTGCGAACGGCACCGTGCTCGATCTGGACCACGAACCACCCCTCCCAGCATGACCCAGTCATTTCGTTTCGACGTGCACCAAGACGGCGTCGCAGTCCTGACGCTCGATCGCAAGGACACGCTGAACTCACTGACCTTCGAGCTCTACGGCCAGCTCGAACGGCTGTTCGCCGACCTCGAGACGCAGGCGAACGTGAAGGTCGTGATCCTGACCGGCGAGGGCCGCGGCTTCTGCAGCGGCGGCAATGTCGAGGAGATCATCGCCAGGCTGCTGACCAAGGATCTGGCCGAGACGCTGCGCTTCACGCGCATGACCGGCGCCGTCGTGCGCAACATGCGGCGCCTGACCAAGCCGATCCTCGCTGCCGTCAACGGCGTGGCCGCGGGAGCCGGCGCCGTGCTCGCGCTCGCGAGCGACTTGCGCGTGCTGGCGGACAAGGCCTCGTTTGCGTTCCTGTTCGCCAAGGTCGGCCTGACCGGCGCCGACATGGGCGCCGCTCACCTGCTGCCGCGCGTGGTCGGCGCCGGCCGCGCCGCCGAACTGCTGCTCCTGGGCGACAAGATCGGCGCCGAGGAGGCGTACCGGATCGGTCTCGCCAACCGCGTCGTGCCGGCCGAGAAGCTGATGGACGAGACGCTCGCACTCGCGCGGCGGCTCGCGAACGGGCCAACGCTGGCCCATGCGATGACCAAGCGGATGCTCGTCAACGAAGCGGGCATGGACCTGGACTCCGCGATCGAGCAGGAGGCGCAGGCCCAGGCGCTGCTCCTGCGCGCGCACGACCACGCCGAGTTCTACCGGGCCTGGCAGGAGAAACGCGAGCCGCGCTTCGAGGGCCGATGACGACGACCTTGTCGCCGGACGACGATCTGCCGCAGGAGCTCGCGGCCTTCGCGCAACGGATCCGCGCGTTCGCGCAGCACAAGCTCGCGCCCCACGCGCGCCGGATCGACGAGGAGGGCACCTTCCGGCGCGAGACGGTGCGCGAGCTCGGCGCCGAAGGCCTGCTCGGCGGCCACGGCTGGAGTTGGCTGCAGACCGCGCTCGCGAGCGAGGAGATCGGCGCCGTCTGCGGCAACACGCGCGGCTTCATGGCCGTGCAGACCGGCCTGGTCCTCGGCGCGCTCGAGCGCTACGCGAACTCCGCGCAGCGCGCCCGCTGGACCGCGGCGCTCACGCGCGGCGAGTGCATCGGCTGCTTCGGCCTGACCGAGGCAGACGCGGGTTCGGACGTCGCGGCGCTCGCATGCCGCGCCCAGCAGGTCACGGGCGGCTACGAACTCTCGGGCGCCAAGATCTGGATCACGAACGGGGGCGTCGCCGACGTCGGCCTCGTGTTCGCCACCGTCGACCCGGCCCGCGGCAAGGACGGCATCACGGCGTTCCTGCTCGAGATGCCCTGCACGGGCCTGCGCCGCGAGCCGATGCCGGGCAAAGAGCTCGGGCATCGCGGCTCGGATCATGCGCGGCTCGTGTTCGAGCGCTGCTTCGTGCCCGACGCCGCGGTCGTGGGCAAGGTTGGCGAAGGCTTCGCGGTGGCGATGCACGGCCTCCACTGCGGCCGCCTCTCGGTCGCGGCGGGCGCGGTCGGCATCGTGCGCGCAGCGCTCGAGGCGACGCTGACCTTCGCGCGCTCACGGCGGCAGTTCGGCAAGCCGCTCGCCGCGTTCCAGATGGTGCAGGAACGGATCGCCGACATGACGGTCGACCTCCAGGCCGCCCGCGCGCTGGTCTGGCGCTGTGCTCGCCGCCGCGACGAGGGGCGTGAGGTGCCGGCGGACCTGGCGATCGCGAAGCTGTACGCGACCGAGGCGGCTTCGCGGGCAGCGGATCAGGCCGTGTTGCTGCACGGCGGTCGTGGCTACTCCTCGGAGCATCCGGTCGAACGCCTGCTGCGCGACGCGATGGGTCTGCGGATCTACGAGGGCACGTCGCTCGTGCAGAAGCTGATCGTCGCGCGCGAGCTCACGCGCTGATCACTTCTGCCACGGGTCGAGCGCCTGGTTGGTGAACGCGAACGTGATCCGCCCGACGTCCTCCCAGTCGCCCGCGATGCCGAAGTCGCGATAGCGGAACTCGACCTGCACCTGCTCCTTCTGCAGTGATTCGACGTTCGTCAGCACGAGCAGGTGGATCCACTGCAGGCGCTCGAGGCAGAGATCGCCGCTCTTGCGCACGACCCCGTTCACGCCGCGGCCGAGCACGTGCTCTTGCGCCTCGATCTGGATCCGCACGCGCGAGCTCATCGTGTGCGCGTTGCGCACGAGATCCGCGAGCCAGGGCTGGACCTTCGGCAGCATGTCCTTCCGGCCGCGCTGGAAGAACCCCGAGAGCGGCCCCTTGAAGGCGATCGTGTCCTCGGTCGCGATGATCTCGAGCGACGCGCCGGTCTCTTCCTTGAACTCGCGTGGCAGCTTCTCCTCGAGGTACTCGCGCATCGCCCCTTTCTGCGAGTTCAGCAGCGGCGCCGCGTCCGGGATCGCGCCGGCGCCGTCCTTGCCGCGGTCGTAGGGCCCTTCCTCCTGGGTCCTGCCCTCGCCCTGGATGTGCAGTGCGAACGCGATCGACTGCGCGACCTCGTTCTTCATCTTGTCGATGCCGAGCGCGTAGAGCACGACGAAGAGCGCGAAGAGCAGCGTGATCATGTCCGCGTAGGAAATGACCCAGCGCTCGAGGTTCACGTGCTCCTCGTGCTTGTGCTTCCTCCCCATCAGCTCTTCTTGCCCTTGTCGGGGCTGCTGCCGTGCTTGCTGCCGTGACTGCCGAGATAGACGCCGAGCCGGCTGCGCAACGCACCCGGGGCCATGCCGGACTGGATGCCGATCACGCCCTCGAGCACCATGTTCTTGAACAGCATCTCGTGTTCGAGCTGGCGCTTGAGCTTCAGGCTGAACGGGATCGCGATCACGTTCGCGAAGCCGACGCCGTAGACGGTCGCGACGAACGCGACCGCGATGCCGGGGCCGATCGCCGACGGGTTGTTCAGATTGCCCATCACGTGCATGAGCCCGAGGACCGCGCCGAGCACACCGACGGTCGGGGAGAGCGCGCCCCAGTTCTCCCAGAACTTGGACGCAGCCTTCTTGTCCTCCTCGGCAATCGCCATGTCGACCTCGATCGTGTCCCGGAGCGACTCGGCGCTGCTGCCGTCGATGGCGAGCGTGAGGCACTTGACGAGGAACGGATCGCCCTTGCCGCT
>CAZSKV010000794.1:0-2163 GCA_964607495.1 uncultured candidatus Brocadiaceae bacterium | reverse complement strand
CGGGCGACGAAATGCCACTCCCAAGCGTTATCCTGCCACGCGTTGTGGCGGCCGACCCCGAGATCGCGCCGCTGCACGTCCACCATGCACACGCCGAAACCAGTCGCAGGGGCACCATGCCGGGTCCGGACGCCCGCTGCGCACCGCAGCCGTCGCGGGGAGAGCGCACCGGCATGAGGCTCGAGCAGCTGACGATGGACCTCGTTGGCAAGGCGGTCGCGATCTTCCTGCAGCATGCCTACGGGGGCAGCGGCCGGCCCGGGCGGATGCCCGACCTGTCGCTCCCGGCCGAGTCGAGCCCCGAACAGGTACTCGGCCTGTTCCAACGGGAGGCCTATGAGGTTGCCCACGGGCACAAGGCCGTGCGCTACACGCTGCGCCTGGGCAACCGCAACTACCCGTTCATGAAACTGCTGCTGCAGGAGCATCTCGTCGCCGGTGAGTGGTGCTTCGCGGTCGACACCCACGACGAGATGAACATCAAGCCCGACTACCCGGACTACGAGGCCTGGATGTCGGTGCGGCGGTTCAACAGCAACCTCAAGCGCGAGATCGAGTGCAGCCTGGCCGCGGCGGGCATACCGACGAGCGCGGCGTTGCGGGAAGTGTGCGCCCAGCGCGACCAGACCGCGCCGGCCGGGACCGGGACTTCGATCCTGATCGTCGACGACGAGGAGGATCTCGCCGAGTCGGTCGCGGCCCTGCTGCGGGCGCGCGGCTACCGCACCTACCGCGCGAGCGATGGCCGGACGGCGTTGCGTCTCGCCGCCGAACTGCACCCGGACCTCGTGCTGCTCGACTACGAGTTGCCGGAGATGGACGGACTCGAGGTCATCGCCGCACTGCGGGCCCGGCCGGTCACGGCCCACATCCCGATCCTGTTCGCGACTGCGAGCCGGATCTCGCTCGAAGAGGTGCGCCGCGCCGACGGCTTCCTCGCCAAGCCGTTCCAGGAGGACCTGCTCTACGAGGTCGTGCATCGCACCATGACCGCCCGCCGGGGGGTGTCGTGAGATCCGCCGTAGCTGCGCTCTGTCTGCTCTTCGCGACCAGCTTCGGCGCGACGGAGACCTGCGGCGACTGGCGGGTCGCGGTCGCCGCCGCGATGACGACGTCCCGGAGCGGCGCATCGGTCGCGCACCCGGGCGCCGTGCGCATGCCCGGTCCGTTGCGTCCGGGCGCGCTCCTGTGTGTGGCCGCGGAACCGCGGCTTGCGACCTTCTCGGTGGCCGGCCGCACGCTGCCGCCGCCACGGGCTCCGGACCAGGCCGCCTGAACCGCCGGCACGCGCCGGTGGCCACGGTGTCGCCTGCACGGTTGCACGGCGAGTGATTCTCGACCACGGAGCATAGGCCCCGCGAGGGGCTGCGGAGCATTCGGCAATGAAGATCGATTGGGGCGCGCTCCCAGCGCGCATCGGCAAAGGATTGCAGTCCCTGTTCGGCTCGGCGAACCAGCGCGCGCTGGCGTCGTACGCGCCGATCGTCCAGAAGGTCAACGCGCTCGCCGACTGGGCGAAGAACTGCGACCAGCAAGCGATCCAGGCCCGGGTCGCCGAGTGGAAGCAGAAGGTGCGCGCTGGCGAGGCCAAGGTCGACGACGCGCTGCCGGAGATGTTCGCGATGACGCGCGAGGCGGCGTTGCGGACGCTCGGGCTGCGGCACTTCGATGTGCAGCTGATCGGCGGCGCCGTCCTGCACGGCGGCAAGATCGCCGAGATGTCGACCGGCGAGGGCAAGACGCTGGTCGCGACGCTGCCGGCCGCGCTCAACGCGCTGGCTGGCAAGGGCGTCTACGTCGTGACGGTCAACGACTACCTCGCCAAGCGGGACCGGGACTGGATGGCGCCGGTCTACGAGTACCTCGGCCTGACCGTCGGGGCGATCCAGTCGCAGATGGCGCCGCAGGAACGGCTGCCGCAGTACGAGTGCGACATCACCTACGGCACGAACAACGAGTTCGGCTTCGACTACCTGCGCGACAACATGAAGTGGCAGGCGGACGAGCAGGTGCAGAAGAAGCTGCACTATGCGATCGTCGACGAGGTCGACTCGACCCTGATCGACGAGGCGCGCACGCCGCTGATCATCTCGGGGCCGCCCGAGGGGCTCTCCGAACGGTTCCTGGTCGGCGACCGGATCGCGCGGCAGCTGAAGGAGGGGG
>CAZSKV010000793.1:0-3917 GCA_964607495.1 uncultured candidatus Brocadiaceae bacterium | reverse complement strand
CACCCAGACGCTCGCGACACTCCATCTGACGACGCTGGGCGGCATCGGCCTGTCCATCGCGGCCCGTGACGGCCAGCTGCACGAGACGCTGCGCATCTGCCTGCCCGAGCCCCGCGAGGGCCTCCTGCCGAGTCTGCTCGGCGAGGGCGGCGACCTGAAGCCCGGAGTGGCGGCGCTCGTGCCGCCCGACGTCGCTGGCTTCTCCCTCGGCAACCTCGACCTGCGCCAGGCAGCGCAGGAGGTGCAGGCGCTGCTCACGCACCTGCTGCCGGACGCGGCGAAGTCGCTCGCTGCGGACCTGCAGGAGCTGCGTGAACGCGAGAGCATCGACGTCGAGCGCGACATCCTGGGCAACCTCGGCGGCACCACGGTCAGCCTGCGCTGGCAGCACGAGGACGCGACGGGATTCGACACGGCCTGGATGATCGAGGTGCAGAGTGCCGCGCGGGTGCGCGAATCCCTCGCGGTGCTGCTGCGCAAGCTCGAGGTGCACGTCAAGAGCACGCAGGTCGGAGAACACCGGATCGAGACCTTCACCACCGCGCTCCTGCCACCAGGGGTCGAGCCGAGCTACGTGGTCGGCGAAGGCTACCTGGTCGTCGCGGGCACGGCCCGGGCGATGCAGGCGGCCCTCGCCCAGCTCGGCTCGCTGCAACCGCACCAGCACGCGCTGGACGGACTGCAACGCGCAGGCAAGGGCACGACCTGGTACTCACGCATGCAGCTGGCCGCGCTGGCACCGTTGGTGGCCGCGACGCTGGGCGTGAATCCGCGCGGCATGGACCTGCGCGGGGACATGGAGTCGATGCTGGCCTTCGATCCGCACGGTCTCGTCGTGCACACCCGCTCGTCGGTCGGCAACGTCGTGACCCTGCTCGGCGCAGCCTATGGACTGTGCGCCATGCTCCCGCAGGACTGGGACCAGCAGGTCACCACGCTGCTGAGCCTGTCCTCCGGTGAAGACGCCGACGTGCTGCCGCGGCTCATCCAGAAGCTCGGCGAAGCCGAGAGGCGCTTCCACGCCGATCGCAAACGGGACGAGGACGGCGACGGCACCGGGGAGTACGTGAACCTCAGCGAGCTCGCGAACTCCGGCTACGTGGATGCGACCGAGCTCGGCGCCCTCGTGGCCGAAGGCACCTTCGAGCGCGACGGTTACCTGCTGCGCGTGATGATGCCGCCGACCCTGGACGGGCGTGAGCAGTGCTTCGTCGTGCTCGCCTGGCCGGCGCGCCAGGCGACGGGCATGGTCTACGCCGCCACCGAACAGAAGACCCTGCTCTCCAACCAGATCCTGGCGAACACGATGGGCCTCGCCGAGGTCGATGCCCGCGACGTCTACGCCAAGGGCAGCTTCGGCGGCACGCTGGCGACGGGCTGGAAGGACATGACCTTCGTCGCCCCCGAGCAGCGGCGGGCCGTCGAGCGCGAGGACCAGGAGCGCCGCTACCGCGCGCTGCTGCAGGCAGCCGAGACGATGAAGCCAGGGGCCGCGGCGCCCGAGGTCGCCGAGTGCCTGAACTCGAACCGTCCCGAGATCGCCGCGCGCGCGGCCTGGATCGTCGGCCACCTGCGGGTCGTCGAAGGCGTGCCCAAGCTCTGCGATCTCGCGACCGCCGCCGACGACGCCGAGGTCCGGCACCAGGCCATGGCGGCCCTGCATGCGCTCGCCGACCCCCGATCGCGCCAGGCCTCGCTGCAGGCACTCGCGAGCACCGATCCGCGGGTCCGCGCCCTCGCCGCCGCGAACCTCGGGAGGTTGCGGAGCCGCGACACCGGCGACTCGCTCGTCGGCATGCTCGCTGCGACCAAGGGCGAGGCCGGCAACGATCGCGTGCAGGCCCTGACGACCCTCGCGGACTTCGGCGACCCGAGCTGCCTGCTGCCGGCCGCCGCCGTGATCACTCCGGTCGAGGACAAGAACGGGCGCGAGATCGAGCATGCACTCGCGTTCCTGTTCCAGACGCTCTCCCCCAAGCTGGGCCACACCGAGGAGGTCAAGGTGCTGCTCGCGGCCCTCGACCACCCTTCCGCCCAGCTGCGGCGCTACGTGATCCAACGTCTCGGCGAGCTCAGGGACAGCAACACGTTGAGCGCGCTCGAAGCGCGCCTGGCGAAGGAGGACCAGGCGTTGGCTCCTCTCGTCGAGGTCGCGCTGACGGCCGTGCGTGGCACGCAGCACGGCGCCGAGGAAGGCGCACACGGCGGCGCGCCGAAGTTCTACGAGCCATGGCTGCGCAAGTGGCAGGCGATGCCCGCCCAGCAGCAGCTGGTCGTCGCCGGCGCCGCGGCCGCCTTCCTGATCGCGCTCACGCTGCTGGTCGTCGTCCGGCGCCGGCTCGCGCGCGTGCGCGAAGCCGAGGAGTGGGCCGCGCGCGTCGCGCCGTCCGACGAGTACCTCGCGAACCAGGATGCTCCGAGCGACACCGAACCGGCCGAAGAGCCCTACGAAGAGGTGGGCGCCGGGCCGACGCCGCCGCGAGGCCAGCAGCGGTGAAGGCGATCCTCGCGGCCTGCCTGCTCGCCGCGGCGCTCGATGCCCAGGTCACGCTGCGCGTGCACCTGGACGCCGATCCCGGGCGCAACGGGCCGGACGCGATCCTCGCGCTGCGCGAGCTCGTGCTCGGCGCCACCGAGCCGCTCGCCGCCTGCACGATCGAAGCCACCTGGCCGGGAACCTGGCGCGTGCTGCCACGAGCCGACGGCGGGTCGCGCGGGCACATCGCAGCCACGGTCGCCGTCGGCGAGCGCGCGACGCTCACGATCCACAGCGAAGCCGATGGCCAGGAGCACTGGCGCGTGCGCGGCAGCGGCCCGCTGGCCGGGACGGTCGGCGACCTGCTGGCGTCCCTCGGCATCGACTCGTGCCGCGGCGGCGAAGCGACGGTCGACCTCGCGGCCCTGGTCGGCACGCTGCTGAGCGCCGGCGCCTGCGCCGATGCGCGCGCGGCGATGCTGACGCTCCTGGCCGGACACTGCGGCGAGGTCACGTTCGTGGTCGAGCCGGTCGCAGACGGTTTCGCCGTGCGCGGCCGCTCGGCCGGAGGCCTGCTCTTGCCGGCGGTCGTGGCCTTCCTCGCGGCCGACGACACCGGGTTCCGGGCCGGCACCGTCGACGCCTGGGTGCTCGTGGCCCGGGCGGCTCGCGACGCGCGCCGCGAGGAGGCGGTCCGTCAGCTCGGCGGCAGCAAGGATCCGCGCGCGCGCGACGCGCTCGTGCGCCTGTTGCACGCCGACGACTACACGCGCGTCGTCGCGATGGAGGCGATCGCGCGCCGTGGCGAAGCCGACCTGCTGCCGGCCCTGGTTGCCGCAACGAGCCCGAAGTTCGCGGACGCGGCGGCGATCACGCGCGACGCGCTCGCGAGCTGGCTGCCCCGGGCCGATCACGCCGCGCGCGCGGCAGTCCGGCGCGAGGCCGCGCAGCGCGGCATCGAACTGCAAGACGAGCAGGTCACCGCGGGGGCCGGCGGGCGGCGGCTCGAGCACCAGGATCCCGCGCGGTCCTCGGGGCTCGTCGTGCTCACGCTGACGTTCCTCGTGCTGGTCGGCCTGATCGCGCGGGAACGCGGGAACCGCGGCGTCTGACGCCCGCGCTCACTTGACGACGAAGTTCACGAGGCGGCCCCTGACGACCACCTCCTTGACCACCGTCTTGCCCGCCAGGTGCTCACTGGCCTGCGCCTTCGCGGCCGCGAGCACCTCGGCGTCCGCGGCTCCGGTCGCGACCGTCACGCGGCCGCGCACCTTGCCGTTGATCTGCACGGCGAGCTCGACGGGCGCGTCCACGCGCACCTGCAGGCCGAGGCCGCCGCCGACCCCGTGGTCGAGAAGGTGCTGCACCGGACGATCGCGAAGGTGACCGGCGACATCGCGCGGCTCGCGTTCAACACCGCGATCTCGGCGATGATGATCTT
>CAZSKV010000792.1:0-4562 GCA_964607495.1 uncultured candidatus Brocadiaceae bacterium | reverse complement strand
ACCGGCGTCAACCAGTCCCCCACGTGCGCGAGCAGCAGATCCTGCGTCCCGGCGATCCCGCTCTCGTGCACCGAGAGACGTAGCTCCGGCGGCAACGCAACGAGCCGCGCTTGCACTTCGCTGCACGCAGGCAGGTGCGGCTCGCGCGAGCCGACCAGCAGCGTCGACTGGTCGAAGAGGAACGCCGAGGCGTAGGGGAACCCCTCCGCGAAGGTCCGCACGAGCGTCTTGTAGAAGCTCTCCGGCATCGCGTGCGTCGGCACCCACTGCACGAGCAGCCCCGAGGCGGCCAGGGCGCGTGCCGCGATCCGGTAGAACTCGCGGGTGTAGAGCGGGACCGTGCCCGGCATGTAGGGCAGCAGCGGCTCCATCGTCACGAGGTCGTACTCCCCCGCTGGTGCTGCCGCGAGGAACCGGCGGCCGTCGGTCACGTGGATCTGCACCCGTGGATCGCGGCGGAACGGCGCCGCCTCGGCGATCGGCCGTGGTCCATCCGCTGCGAACCGATCGGCGAGGGCCAGCACGGCCGGGGACAGCTCGACCACGTCGATGCGCTCGAGGCCACCCCAGGCGCACAACGCATTCGCGGTCGTGCCCGTGCCGAGCGCGATCACCGCCGCGCGCCGCACGCGGTTGGCGAGCAGCATCGGCAGGTGCGCGAGCGCCTTCATGTAGGCCGTTCCCGGACCGAGATAGGCGGCGCGGAACTCGTCCGTGAACAGCGTGAGCCCGTGCGTGCTCGCGTCGTAGACGAGCGAGGCGGTGGTCACGGCGTCGGTACGGTGCGCGAGCGGCTCGTAGTACGGCCGGTCGTAGCGCGAGCCACGGATCGGGGCGTGCGGAGCCCACAGCGGCCCCGCGCCCGCCGAACCAGCCGCCGCAATCAGCAGCGCCACCAACGCCCCGGCCGTCCGCAGCCGCGGCGTGGCCAGGCCGAGGAGCGCGAGGCCAGCCACCACTCCCGGCGCGAGGCCGAACCAGCTCCCGGGCGTGAACCACGGCAGCAGGTGCCCGACCAGCAGCGCGCCGGCCAACGATCCGATCCCCTGCCAGAAGAAGAGCAGGCCGGCCTTGCGTTCCTCGGACCCACCCGAGTCGGCGGTGAGCAGGAGCGGCACCACGGCGCCGAGCGGCAGCAGCGGCACGGTGGCCACGAGTGCGGCCAGCACGATCCGCAGATGCATGCCGGGTGTGTCCGTGACCCGGGGCAGCAGTTCGGCGGCCAGCGCCGGCGCCAGCCGTTCGAGCGGGCCCGCGAGCACGAGCAGGGCGGCGGCGGCGACTGCCACGTCGAGCGCGAGCGCGGGCCGGCGCCGGCCGAGCGGTGCCAGGGCCGCGCCCAGGGTCAGCCACGCGAGCGCCGCCGCGAGGATGCCCGAGAACGTCGGCTGGAAGCCCTCGAGCCAGAACGGCAGCCGGCGCAGGCACAACACTTCGAGGCCCAGCACTGCCGCACCGCTGGCGAAGGCCACGCGGCGGCCGTGGGCGGTGATCCCGCCGGAGTCGGGCCCGGCGACGCGCGCTGGCGGCGGCGTGGCGGCGCCGACGGCGAGGACGGCGGCCGCCAGGCCGTAGCAGGCACTCGCGAGCAGCATCGTCGTCCCGAGTCCGATTTCCGGGATCGCGAAGTTGCCGCCCACGCCCGCCGCCACGACCGACCCGAGCAGGTTCGCCGCCACCAGGAAGCCACTGCGGTGCGCGACGAAGAGCTGCGGGAACGCGGCCCCCATCGCGAAGGCTGGCAGACCCACGCCGATTCCGAGCTGCAGCAGCGCGAGGCTGCTCGCGCGCGCCGGCATCCAGCGCAACATCGCATCGGCGGCCACGAGCGCCACGGCGACCAGCAGGTAGAGCCGCGCGGCGGCTCCGGCGCCGCGGCGGCGCGACTGCCGTGGACCGAGCACGCCTCCGGCACCCAGCGCGGCGAGGAACAACCCCAGGACCAGGACCGCGGCCTCGGCGGTGTTGCCGAGCAGGAGGCCGCCGCGGCGCACGAGGACGAGTTCGGCCAGGAGACCGCCACAACCGCTCAGCAGGGCCGCGAAGGCGCGCTGCAACACGGATCAGGCCGCGTCTTCGCGCCGCACCAGTTCGAGCACCTGCTCGGCGGTCTCGCAGGCCAGCAGCTTCTGGCGCACTGGTCCGCGCGAGAGCAGCTTCGCGATGTCGGCGAGCGTCTTGATGTGCAGGAGCTTCTTGTGCCGCGGGATGATCAGCCCGACCACGATCCGCGCCGGCTGACCGTCGATCGCATCGAACGGGATGCCGCGGCGCGACAGGCCGAGCACGGCCAGCACTTCGTTGAGGCCGTCGACCGCGGCGTGCGGGATCGCGATCCCGTCCTGCATCCCGGTCGTCATGCTCTTCTCGCGCGCGATCAGCGCGTTCTCGACGTCCTTCTGCAGGTTCGCGGTGTACTTGCCACAACGCACGGGTGCTGCGGCGACCGCCGTGATCGCCTGCCACTTGTCGGTGGCCTCGAGCGGCAGCAGCACCAGTTCCTTGACCAGCAGTTCCGAGAGCTTCATGCGCGGCAACAGGCGAAGCGGTCGGAGCATGGGATCGCCGCCTTGGGGCCGACGCAAACCTGAACTCGAAAAAGTGCCCTGCCGCGGCGGCGTTTCACTCGTCGCGCAGCGACTCGAGCGGATCCTGCCGCGCCGCGCGCAGTGCCGGGATGCCAGCGGCCACCAGGCCCAGGGCCAGGGTCACACCGACGACCGACGCGATGTAGAGCGGATCGAGTTCGTACGGGACGCGCTTGAGGTTGTAGACCGTGCGCGGAAACAGGTCGATCGCGAAGTTGGCAGTCAACCAGCGATTGAAGCCATCGAGCTGCACGGCCGCGTAGCAGCCTACGCCCACGCCGAGCACCGCACCAAGACCGGTCAACGCGAGGCCACTGGTGACGAAGCAGTGCAGGATGCCCACCGGCGTCGCACCGAGCGCCGTCAGCGTGCCGATGTCGCGGGTCTTCTCGCTGACCATCATCGACAGGGTCGCGAACACGAGGAAGAGCGCGACGACGACGATCACGAAGAGCACGAGGCGCAGCAGGCCTTTCTGGTGGTCGATCGCCGACAGGAACACCTGATTCTGCTGCTCCCAGGTCTGAACGAGCGGAGCCGGCAATCCCGGCACCGCCAGCAGCGCCTCGCGCAGGCGCGAGACGGTGGCCGCCGCCGCCGTCGCGTCGACCAGCTTGACCGTGATCTCGGTGACCGCGTTCGGCCGATCGGGGAAGAGCAGCCGGCGCAGGACCTCGATCGGCACGAAGGCCGAGCCCTCGTCGAACCCGGCGTGCGGCGTGCTGAAGGCGCCGGCAACCACGAACTCGAGCGTCAGGTCGTTCAGCGACTGCTCCCGGTCGGCGTCGAGCACCAGCCTGCCGGTGGTCAGGGTCAGGCGCTGGCCACGGCTGATTCCCAGGCGCAGCAGCCGCGATTCGCTGATCAGGATCGCCGACGGGTCGAGCGTCAGGCTCGACTTCGCGTCCTGGTCCAGGCTGCGGAGTTCCGGCGTGCCGACGTCGGCCAACCAGCGCGCGAACGCCGTCACCTGTACCTCGTGCCGTGGCTCGATGCCGACCAACGCCAGGAAGTTGCTCTCCGGACCCTGCAAGAACTGCAGTTTTTTGCGTTGCCGGTCGGGCAGCGGGTGCAGGAGCCCGTACCAGGCGAGACGCGGCGCCAACGCCGCGACGTTCGGGTCCTTGGCCAGCGCCGCGGCCGCGAGCGTGTAGTCGCATGGACTGCGGAACGCCACCGTCACGTCGGCCGAGGCAGCGTGCACATGGGCGCGGATCTCGCGCGCGAAGCCCGAGAAGATCGACACCACGACGATCAGGGCCGCGACCCCGAGCATCACGCCGAGCGTCGCCAGCGCATGCACGCGGCGGCTCAAGAGGTAGCGGCGCGCGAGGAACAGCCGGTACATCAGCCCACCACGACTCCATCCCGGAGACGGACGATCCGCGCACAGCGGGCCGCGAGATCCTCGTTGTGGGTCACGATCACGAACGCGATCCGCTCGTCCCGGTTGATCCGGAACAGGATCTCGAGCACCTCCTGTGCCGTGCCCGAATCCAGGTTGCCGGTCGGCTCGTCGGCGAGGATCACGCGCGGACTCGCGAGCAGCGCCCGGGCGATGGCCACCCGCTGCCGTTCGCCGCCCGAGAGCATCGCCGGCCGATGCCGCAGGCGGTCCTTGAGTCCGACCTGTTCGAGCAGCGTGGTCGCGCGCGCGCGCACCGCGCGGCGCTCCTTCCACCACACCGACGGGCGCGTGAACATCATCCGGCCGAGCAACACGTTCTCGAGCGCGGTCAGCTCGGGGATCAGGTGGTAGAACTGGAACACGAAACCGATCTGGCGATTGCGCAACGCCGCACGGGCCTTGATCGAGAGGTCCTGCACGGGCTCGCCGCGCAGCAGCACCTGGCCGCTGCTCGGTGGGTCGAGCAGGCCGAGCACGTGCAGCAGGGTCGACTTGCCTGCCCCCGACGCGCCGAGCAACGCCACCATTTCGGCCTCGGCGACCGCGAAGTCGACGCCGCGCAGGAC
>CAZSKV010000791.1:0-9848 GCA_964607495.1 uncultured candidatus Brocadiaceae bacterium | reverse complement strand
CGGGCCCGCGGCGGCGGCTCAGCCCTTCTTCTTGCCCTCGCCCTCGGCCGGCTTGCCGGCCGGCTTGTCGCCGTCCTTCTTCTCGGTCTCGGGCTTGGGTTCGTTCGCGAGGCGCTTCTCCAGGTTCTTGAGCGCGTTCTGCAGCATCGGCGCCATCTGGCTCTCGGGCGCCGCGTCGTGGGCTTCCTTGAGCGTGGCGATCGCGGCCTTGAGATCCCGACCGGCCATGTGGACGTTGGCCTTGAGCATCAGCACCTGTTGCCTGTTCTCGCCCTCGGGCTTCTCGGCCGCGACGAAGTCTTCGACCAGCTTCATGGCCTCCTTGCTCTCGGACTTGCCGAGATGGCCGAAGACCGCGCTCTGCAGCTCGCGGATCTTGCCGGCCAGGACGATCTTCGCCTTGTCCTTGACGATCTTGTCCTTGAGCCCGGCCTTGCCGTCGGCGTCGAGGGTGAGGATCTCGTCCATCACCTCCGTGTAGTGGGCGCGGTGCGCCGCCTCGAGGGTGTCCAGCGCGGCGGCGAGCGCCTTGGCGCGCTCGACGCCCTTCTTCCCGCCGGCCTTCGCGAACTCGGCGTCACGCGCCTCGCGCTTCTTGCGCAGATCACCCAGGTGCTCGAGGTACTTCGCGGGTCCGCCCGGCTGGTAGCCGGTCTGCCCGAAGGGCAGACCCTTGCTGTCGCAGAGCATGATCGTCGGGTAGCCCTCGATCGCGAACTTCGCCTGCAGTTCCTGGTTCTGCAGCGCGAGCTCCGTCGGGAGCTTCTTCTTCTGCGGGTAGTCGAGCTCGACCAGCACCCAGTCCTTGGCGATCGCCGTCTTGAACTCCTCCGTGTCGAACACCTCCTCACGCAGCTTGATGCACCAGCCACACCAGTCGGAGCCGGTGAAGTCGAGCAGCAGGTCCTTCTTCTCCTGGGCGGCCAGGGTCTTGGCCTTCGCATAATCCGTGTGCCAGAGCTCGGTGGCCTTGTCCTGGGCGGCGAGGGAGATGGTCAGAGGGAGAACGAGCAGCAGCGAGTTGCGCATAGTGACTTGCGGGCGGGCAAAAGGGTCAGGAGCGTAGCCGATCCCCGGGGCGTGCGCCTTATAACCCCCGCCATGCATCAAGACCGCGCCCCCGAGGTCGCGCGCAAACTCGAAGCTGTCGCGCGGTACCTGCACGCACACACGCTCGACGCGCTGCTCCTGCAGCGGCGTGGCCCGGTCGGTTGGCTGCTGGCGGGCGTCGACACGCACGTGCGGATGGACACGGACGAAGGCGTCGCGATCGTCGCGGTCACGAAGGGCGGCAAGGCATATCTCTTCACCGACGTGATCGAGGCGCCGCGCCTGATGGCCGAGGAGCTGATCGGCCTGCCGCTCGAGGTCCACACCCTGCCCTGGACCGGCAAGCGCGCGGACGTCGCCGCCGAGGTGCTGCGGCAGCTCGGCGCGAAGAACCTCGCGGCCGAGTCCCCCCTCGGGGCAACGCCTGTGCTCGCCGGCAAGCCGGCCGAGGCCTTCCGCGAACTGCGCTATTCGCTCTGTGCCGAGGAGCTCGCGCGCTATCGCCGGCTCTGTCACGAGTGCGCACTGGACCTCGAGGCCGTGACCGGCAACCTGCAGAAGGGCATGACCGAGCACGAAGTCGCGGCCGACCTCGCGCTGCACGTGATGCAGCGCGGCTACCGGCCGACGGTCGTGCTCGTCGCCTTCGACGAACGCATCGAGCGCTACCGGCACCCGGTGCCGACGCACAAGCAGCTCGAACGCCGCGCGATGGTCGTGCTCTGCGCCGAGCACGGCGGCCAGGTGATGGCTGCGACCCGCTTCGCCGGCCTCGTGCCGCTCGCGGGCGAGCTCGCGCGCCGCTTCGCGGCCGTGCTCGAGGTCGACGCCGCCGCGAACGCCGCGACCCGGCCCGGCACGAAGGTGGCCGATGTGTTCGCGAAGATCCGTGCTGCCTACGCGCACACCGGCTTCGCCGACGAGTGGCGGCAGCACCATCAGGGCGGGTCGATCGGTTATGCCGGACGCGAGTACAAGGGCAGCCCCGACGCGCCGCAGCTCGTGCGCGACAACCAGGCCTTCGCCTGGAACCCGTCGATCACCGGCACGAAGTGCGAGGACACGCTGCTCGCCGGCGTCGAGCGCAACGAGTTCCTGACCGCCACCGGCAACTGGCCGACCGTGCCGACCGTGGCCGGCCCGCGACCGACCGAGTTGTTGCTCGAATCCTGACATGCGGATCGCCCCGCTGCTCGCGGCAGTGGTCGTCGCCCACTGCGGCTTCGCCCTCCTGCGCCTGCCGAAGCTCTGGGTCAAGCGGCAGGACGAGGTCGCGGCCTTCCGCCAACGCGGCGATGCCGAGTACCTGCTGAGCGGCGGCGGCCTGACCGGCGCCGACGTGATCGAGCGCCTGCGGCGGGAGACGCCCGAGCAGTGTGCGATCGTGATCCGCGGCGAGAGCCGGGGGGCGATGGAGTTCGCGGCGGCGCTGCTCTTCCCGCGCCTGCTGGTGCACGACGCACTCGTGCCCCAGGACGCAACCAGCGTGTTCGCGCGCCCGCTCGCGCGCGGCGCGCAGGGCGTGGTGGCGCTACGCGGCCTCGGCCGCAGCCTCTCCCTGGAGCCCCGCTGATGGCCCCGGCCTTCGTGATCGCGCTGGCCGGCTTCGGGACCGCGGCCTACCTGCTGCTCCTCGCCGGCGCCGCGGTGCCGGCGTGGTTGCTGCCGGCCGCGCTCGCGGGCGCCGCGTGCACGTTCCGGGGGCGCGTGCGCCGTCCCGAGCCGGCGGAAGCCGCGATGCTCGCGATCCTGCTCGCCGGACTCGTCGTGCTCGGCTACGGCACGCTCGCGACCCAGGATCGGGAGTGGGACAGCGCCGTGAGTTGGACCCTGCGCGCGCGCGTGCTGCTGGCGGAACCCACGCTCGCGCAGCCCTTCTTCACCGCGGGCGCGGTCTACGCGCATTCGCGCGACTACCCGCTGCTGCAGCCGCTCGCCCTCGCGAGCGCGATGCACTGGCTCGGGATCGCCGGCGGGCGCGTGCTCTTCCTGCTGCTCTGGTTGCTGCTCGCCACGCTCGGCTGGAACCTGCTGCATCGGCTCGCGCTGCGCGGTTGGCGCCTCGTTGCGGCCACCGCGGGGCTCGCGTTGCTGCCGGGCCTGGTTTCGACCGGCGGCGGCGCGGTCGACTCGGGCTATGCCGAGCTGTTCCTGGTCGTGGCCATGGTCGCGGTGGCGCATGCGGTGCTGCTCGACGCGCCGGTGCTGCTGGCCGCGAGCTGCCTCCTGGTGCCGATCCTGAAGCCCGAGGGCCTCGTCTACGGCGCCGCGCTCGTGGTCGCATTGCTGCTCACGGGCAACCGCCGCCAGCACGGCCTCGCCTGGCTCGGATTTGGGTGCGGAGCGGCCCTGCAGCTGCCCTTGCAGATGCAGATCACGATGCGGGAGAGCGCCCCGGCCGGCTGGTGGTGGCCGCTGGGTATCGGCCTCGCGGCCGCCGGCGCCCTCTGCCTCAAGGAACTCCTGCTGCGCACGCAGCCGCGGCCGCGCACGCTGGCGATTGGTCTCGCGGCCTTCGCGCTCGCGCTCGTCGCCACGCTCTGGAGCCTGCGCGGGCAGCTGGCCCAGGCGAGCGGCACCTTGTTCGGGAGCTACCTCGCGCGAGTCCCGGTCGCCGCCGAACGGCTGCACCACACGCCCGAACTCCTGGGCACCTTCGCCGCGCACCTGGTCTGGCTGCGGCGCTACGGCTTCGCATTCGTGCTGCTCTTCGGGCTGCTGCTGCTGCCGCGACGGTACGTCGGACCCGTGCCATCCACCTCCCTGCTGCTCTGGTGGGGATTCGGCCTGCTCTTGGTCCTGCTGCCGTTCTACGTCTCCCCCGAGCAGGACCTCCATCACCACCTGCGCTCGAGCATGGGCCGCCTGCTGCTGCACTGGGCGCCGTTGGCCTGGGTGCTCGCGGTCGTCTGGCTCTGGTCCCCGCCGCGCGCGATCGCCGTGGCCGGCCACGCGGGGGCGCGGCGATGAGCGCGCCCGCCTTCGACGCGCCGCTGCGCGCGTGTCCGGTCTGCGCGGGCGGGCCGCTCGCCGACTTCGACCGCGACCATGCCGGACGCGGGATCGTCCGCTGCCGCGCCTGCGGTCTCCTGGTCATGAGTCCGCAGTACAGCGACGCATGGCTCGCGGAGTTCTATGCCCGCTACATCGCGGTCCACGACCAGGACCGCACCGATCACAAGAAGGGCTCGCTGATGGATCCGGAGATGCGGCGCGAAGCCAAGCGGCGCGCGCTCGCGCAATTGCGCGCGGCTGGCGCTTCCGGGCGCCTGCTCTGCATCGGCTGCGGCGACGGGATGGAGCTCGTCGTCGCGCGCGAGCTCGGCTTCCAACCCGAGGGCTACGACGTCGACCCGGCGACGACGCGGGAGGTCGCGAATCGCTGCGGCGTTCCGGTGCACCACGGCGCCTTCGCCGACCTGCCGCTCGCTGCGAGCAGCTTCGACGCGGTGTTCTTCGACAACGTGCTCGAGCATCTCAAGACCCCGAGCGTCTACCTGCGCAAGATCCACGCGCTGTTGCGGCCGGGCGGCCTCGCGTACGTCGGCGTGCCGAACGTCGGCTCGATCAGCTGCCGCTGGAAGACGCTCGTCGGCAAGCTCGGCTTGCGCCCGCGGCGGCGCGGCAGCCACTACTCGACCAAGCACCACATCCTCTACTTCACGCCGGCCACGCTCCGCCGGACGCTCGAGCAGGTCGCCGGCCTGCAGGTCTTGCTGCTACGGGGCTCGCTGAAGCCGCAGGGTCATGCCCTGACCCGGCAGCTGAGCCACTGGCTGCCATCGCTCGACTCGAGCATCTTCGCGATCGCCCGCAAGTAGCACCGCGTTCCGGCTCAGCGCAGCACGGGCAGTACGAGCCGCATCGGCCGATCCCGGTCGTGCCGGAAGGTGATGGCCAGCGGCAGGCTCTTCTCGGCGACCCAATGGTCGTCGCCGGTGTGTGGATTGCGTTCGTAGCGTGGCCAGTTGCCCGAGGCCAGGTAGATCCGCAGGCGCTGCCCGGCCGCAAACGTGCATGCGAGCGGCGGCAGCTCGACCTCGAGGTCGTAGTCCTGACCAGGCTTCAACAGGCTCGGCATCTTGGTCGAGTCGCGCAACTTCGCGCGGCGGATCCCGTCGGCGAGCAGGATCGCCGTGCCGTCCTCTTCGACCTGGGCGAGGAGCACGACGACGTCGCAGTCCACGCGGTCGACGCGAAAGGTCAGCGCCACCCTGGCCTGTCCGGCCAGCCGCAGCGGTGCCGGCAGCGGCCCGCTCGTGTAGGCGAGCACGTCCGCACGCTGCGCGAGGGCATCGAGCCGCCGCGGGCCACCGGGCAGTGGCGGCAGGTTCGCGCCGCCGAGGGTCCGCACGGGCTCACGCGGGTCGTAGCGATACGCGCGCTCCAGGAGGTGCGCGGCATCGCGCGCGCCGGGCATGGTCTGATCGAGCACGCCGTCGCTGTGCAGGTACCAGGTCTGGGCTGCGCATGGCGGCGGCCAGGTGTCAGCCCGGCGCCAGCCCTCTTCGCCGGCCTGCCAGTAGCGGAGTGGCGGCTCGCGGTCCCAGCCCGCAGCGTCGCTCCCGCGCAACCAACGCGCGAGGAAGCGCCGCGCGAGCTCCACCGGCGCGCCGGCCGCCCCCGCGAAGCGCAGGTCACCCTGCTCGGCCACGCCCAGGTGCATGTGATCCCAGGGACCGATCACGAGCCGCGTGTGTTCGCGCGCCCGTGGTCCGCCATGCTCGCGCAACGCCGCAAAGGTCTCGAGGATCGCCTGTGGGTAGTGGTCCCACCAACCCGTGATCAGGAGCAGCGGCAGATCGAAATCCGCCGGCTTGCGATTGGCCTGGCGGACCAGGCCCCATGCGACCGCGCTCGCGAGCGGCGCCTGGCGCACGCTCTTGCCGAGCCCGAAACCCAGACGGTCGAGGGTCTGCACATGACCTTCGAGCAGCACCCCTCCCGGGTAGTAGCGTTCGTAGGCTTGACCGAGCGGCGCGATCATCGGCACGCAACACACGAGGTGCGGCGGCCGCTCGGCAGCCGTCGCGAACTGCTGGTGGCCGAGCGCCGAACCGCCGTAGGTGCCCACCTTGCCGTCGCAGAAGGACTGCGCCGCGACCCACTCCACGCAGTCGTAGCCATCCTGGCCGCGGTTGGCGTTGCGGAACCCGCCGTGCATCGCCTCCTTGCTGGCATGGAAACCCCGCCAGTCCACGACCACCCACGCATAGTGTTCGCGGTCGAAGAGCTGGTCCGCATCCGCCGCCGGGAACGCGGCCGCGAAACGCCGCTTGTCGTACGGCGTCTGCACGAGGATCGCCGGGTAGCGGCCGGGCGCCTCGGGCAGGTGGATGTCGGCCGCGAGCGATCGGCCATCGCGCAGCGGGATCGCCACGTCGAGCACCTGCGATTTCCAGACAAGGGGCTGGGACTCCTGCGCCGGGGTCGCGCCGCAGCACAGGCCCAGCGCGAGGCACAGGAGCGACGGCAATCTGGTCATCGGACGGTCGCCTCCACGGTCATGGTCGGCACGCGGGATCACGCACTGGACTCCAGGACTCCCGGATCGAGAACGGTGATCCCGCGGTCGCAGTGGCCGGAACCCGAGGTCCGCAATCTGTTCCCATTCCGCGCCGGCAGGAACCACGTCCGCCCGCAGCAGCTCGACCCAGGAGCGCTGCTCGGCCAGGGAGTGCGGTCCGCACCCGGAGGCAGTGCGGTCCGCACCCGGAGGCGCAGTCCTCGGCAGCACGACCGCACAAACGACATCGCGGCCGGACAACCCGGCCGCGATGCATCAGACAGCGAAACCCTGACCGGGCTTCACTTCCACTCGATCTTGCCGGTGTTGGACAGGAAGACCTTGTTGGCCTTCAGATCGCAGACGGCGCTCTGGAAGTGGATCTTCGTGCCCGCGGGCAGCGCCGGCGCCGGGATCTTCTGCACCCAGGTGCCCGAGGCGTTGTCATAGGCACCGACCGGCAGCATGACCGGGTTCGAGAGCGACAGGTTGCCCACGACGATGCCGCCGATCGAGATCGGGCCCGTAGCGAGCAGACCGATCAGCGTGACGCCCACGTACGGCGTCGCCACGGCGCTCTGGATCGGCGCGAACGAGGTCAGGGCGATCGGCCCCGGCGTGGTCGCCGACGCGAAGAGCGAGGCGACGGCCGAGATGCCGAGCTGCGTCGGATCGGTGTAGGTCGAGGTCGCGGTCGCAATCGTCAGCGTGCCGCCGGTCGCGTCCGCGTTCGCGATCCAGTTGGTGTTCGTGTAGAAAGCCTTGGCCGGCAGGTTGATGTCCGCCTCGAGCAGCGACGAGTAGAGCGCCTTGTAGGGCGACGCGCCGGCGTCGAAGTAGAGCACGCCGAGCGTCTCACCAGCCGTGTTGCTGACCGGGGTCGGCGAGTGCACGAAGCTTCCGGTCGACACGATCTTGAGGCCGGTGACCGCGCCGGTCGTCGCATTGAAGCTGCCAATCGAGATGTTCTTGTTGGCACCCTGCGCGACCAGCAGCATCAGGTTGCCGTTGACCTGGCCGAAGTTCGGGTCCAGGTAGGTGCCGGTGACGCCGGTCACGGCGGTCGGGGCGCCGAACGAACCGGTCGTGCCGGCGCGGGTCGCGAACTTCACGCCGCTCGAGGTGTCGAACACCGCGACCTTGAGGTCGTTGCTGATGCCCAGCGCGAAGAGGTCACCGGTCGTCGCCGCCACGGCGGCGTCGATGTCGGTGTTGACCGTGTAGACGCCGGTCGCGACGTTGAAGGTGCCGCTCTGCAGGATCCACCGCGTGACGCCGGTCTTGTGGATCGTTGCCGCGCAGTAGTACGTGCCGGCAGGCAGCGAAGCGTGCGGGATCAGCCGGATCTGGGCGACCTCGGTGCAACCGAGTGCCGTCGCGCCGAGCTTGTTGTAGGGAGCGGCCGCATTGACCAGCGTGGCCGGCTCGCCGGTGTACTGGGCCAGGGCGGGGACCGCGAGGAGCGGCAGAGCGAACAGGGAGTGTAGTTTCACGGGATGAGACCAGCAGGGGGGGATGAGCCGGCGCTCCGGCAGGGATGCGGGGAGCGCCAGGACTCGGAACGCGAGCACTATGGGGGGATTCGTGCCGTACGCAAGTCCCTCACCGTGCTCCGCGCCAAGGGACGAACCGCTTCAGAGCCGCGGACGCCCAGCCGCGGCCATCCCCGGCCGGGCACCGTGCGCCATCCCCGACCCATTGCCACTGCCCGCCATCGCCGCATGCGCGGCAGGCGTTGCCGCCGCGCGCACACCACCACCGGCGACGATGTTGCGCTGCACTTCGTCCGGGCGGTTCGCGCGCGACATCGCATCCTCGAGGGACACGAGCCCCTTCTGCACGAACGCGGTCAGTTCCATCTCGAGCGTCGACATGCCGAGCTTGCCGCCGGTCTGCATGAGATTCAGGATCTGCGGGGTCTTGCCCTCGCGGATCAACGAACGGACACCGTCGCTCGCGACCAGGATCTCGCGCGCAGCGCAGCGGCCGCCGCCGGCCTTGGGGAGCAGCGTCTGCGAGATGACGCCCTGCAGCGTCGTGGCCAGCTGCACGCGGATCTGCTGCTGCGCCTCGTGCGGGAACACGTCAATGATCCGATCGACGGTCGAGATCGCACTCGTCGT
This sequence comes from uncultured candidatus Brocadiaceae bacterium, assembly GCA_964607495.1. Classification (GTDB taxonomy): domain Bacteria; phylum Planctomycetota; class UBA1135; order UBA1135; family UBA2386; genus CAZSKV01. The sequence continues at coordinate 1,169 of CAZSKV010000791.1, read as the reverse complement.
GTGCAGCGTGCCGAACACCAGGTGCCCGGTCTCGGCCGCCGTGATCGCCATGCCGATCGTCTCCAGGTCGCGCATCTCGCCGATCAGGATCACATCCGGATCCTGACGCAGCGCGCGCCGCAGCGCCTGCGAGAACGACAGCGTGTCCTGGCCGATCTGCCGCTGGTTGACGAAGCACTTCTTGTCCTTGTGGATGAACTCGATCGGGTCCTCCATCGTCAGGATGTGCCCCTGCTCGTGGGCGTTGTAGAAGTCGATCATCGCCGCGAGCGTCGTCGACTTGCCGCTGCCGGTCGGTCCGGTCACGAGCACGAGCCCGCGCGGCTTCATCGCCAGGTCGCGGCAGATCTGCGGCAGACCGAGTTCGTCGACCGTCGGGATGCGGTCGGGGATCTGGCGGATCACCATGCCCACCGAGCCGCGCTGCACGAGCACGTTGACGCGGAAGCGCGCGAGGTCCTTGACCGCGTAGGAGAAGTCGAAGTCCTTCTCGGCCTCGAACTTCTGCCGCTGCTCGGGGCTCATGACCTCGGCTGCGAGCGCCCGGGTCTGGTCGGGCGACAAGGTGCCGTACTCGGCTTGCTGCACGACGTTGCCGTCGATACGGAAGCCCGGCGCGGAGCCGGCCTTGATGTGCAAGTCGGACGCCTTCTGCTTCACCATGTGGTGGAGCAGATTGAGCATGCTCAGTTCCACTGTGCTGAATCCCCGTCGTGTGGACTCCGCCCCTTGCCGCGCAGGCGTTATCGAGCGCGGCCGCGCCAGGCTTGACGCCGGTGGTCTCGCTTTGGCCCGGACGTCTACACCGGAGCTTCACGAAACCGCCGTGCATCTGCGCTGCGGCCGGAGCCACGGGACCCGTTACCATCCCCGGACCGCAGCGAGCCGATAGATGCGGGCACACCGCACATGACCGACGAGAAGACCCTCTTCATCAACCGCGAACTGTCGTGGCTGAACTTCAATCGCCGGGTGCTGGAGGAAGCCCAGGACGAGTCGAACCCGATCCTCGAGCGCGTGAAGTTCCTCGCGATCTGCAGCACGAACCTCGACGAGTTCTTCGAGGTGCGTGTCGCCGCCACGATGGAACGGGTCGTGGCCGGCCTGCCGGCCGAAATGGCCGACTCGCTCTCTCCCCGTGACGAGCTCGATGCGATCCGTCGCGAGGC
>CAZSKV010000790.1:0-3039 GCA_964607495.1 uncultured candidatus Brocadiaceae bacterium | reverse complement strand
ACCGAGAAGCCGTGACGTGCGGCGACTGCGGCCGCGACCGCCCCCCACCAGCCGTCGGGCTTGGTCAGGAACGTGCACCAGGCGCCCTGGTGGCTGATGCCGCCGCGGAACAGCGGCTCGTCCGGATGGTTGACCAGCAGTTTCTCGTCGCAGGCGATCTGCTCGCCGAGGCCGCCGCAGTGCGCGCAGGCGCCCTGGTGGTGATTGAACGAGAAGAGGCGCGGATGCGGATCGCTCGGGAACGCGAAGGCGCACTCGGGGCAGGAGCGGCCCTCGGCGAAGCGGCGTTCGCGCCCGGCCTGCGTGCGCAGCACCGCGAAGCCCCCGCCCATGCGGAACGCCTGCTCGACCGCGTCCACGAGGCGCGTGCGCTCGCTGAAGTCCATCCGGTCGATGACCAGGGCCAGCTCTCCCGCCGCCGGCAGCGGCTCCTCGAGGCGGTGCTCCTTGCCGCCGACGAGGGCGCGCACGAAGCCCAGTTCGCGCCAACGCGCGCGCAGCGCCGTGCGCTCGCCGCCGGCGATCGGCGCCAGCACGTAGCCCTTGGCCGGCGCGAACTCGCCCCGCGCCCATTGCGCGATCTTGATCGGGGTCCAGGCCTCGAGCTCGTGGCCGTGCTCGGGACAGTGCGGGCGGCCGATGCGCGCATAGAGCAGGCGCAAGTAGTCGTGGATCTCGGTCGTGGTCGCCACGGTCGAGCGCGGGCTCTTGCTGCTGTTCTCCTGATCGATCGCGATCGCCGGGCCAAGGCCGTCGATCCGGTCGACCGGGGCCTTGTCGAGGCGGCCCAGGAAGCGCCGTGCGTACGTCGACATGCTCTCGAGGAACCGGCGTTGGCCCTCGCGGAAGAGCGTGTCGAACGCGAGGCTCGACTTGCCCGAGCCCGACACCCCGGTCACCACCGAGTAGCGGCCGAGCGGCAGATCGACGTCGACGTTCTGCAGGTTGTTGGTGCGCGCCCCGCGGATCCGGATCTCGGTCGGCGTTCCGCCCGCGGTCCCGGTGCCCGCAGCCGCGCTGGGCCCCGGCCGCATCTCGCCACGCAGCGCCGCGCCGGTGTGCGAATGCGCGACCTTGGCGAGGTCTTCGGGCGTGCCCTCCGCCACCAGGCGGCCGCCGCCTGCGCCGCCCTCGGGTCCCAGGTCGATCAGCCAGTCGGCGGAACGGATCACGTCGAGGTTGTGCTCGATGACCACCACCGTGTTGCTCGCATCCACGAGGCGATGCAGGCAGACGAGCAGCCGTTCGATGTCCGCCGGATGCAGGCCGGTCGTCGGTTCGTCGAGCAGATAGACCGTGCGCCCGGTCGCGACCCGTTGCAGCTCGGTCGCGAGCTTGATGCGTTGGGCCTCGCCACCCGAGAGCGTGGTCGACGGCTGGCCGAGCTGCAGGTAGCCGAGCCCCACCTCGCAGAGGGTCGCGAGACCGCGTTCGAGCTTCGGGAACGCCGCGAAGAACTCACGTGCCTCCTCGATCGTCATCTCGAGCACGTCGCGCACGCTCTGGTCCTTGAAGCGGATCTCGAGCGTGTCGGCGTGGAAGCGCGCGCCGTTGCACTCCTCGCACGGGACCTCGACCGGGGCCAGGAACTGCATCTCGAGTGTCTTGACCCCGGCGCCTTCGCAGACCTCGCACCGGCCGCCCTTGACGTTGAACGAGAAGCGGCCCTTCTGGTACTGGCGCACCCGGCTCTCCGGCAACGCCGCGAACAGGTCGCGCACGTGGTCCCACACGCCGGTGTAGGTCGCCGGGTTGCTGCGCGGCGTGCGCCCGATCGGCGCCTGGTCGACCTCGATCACCTTGTCGACGAGCTCGAGGCCGTCGATCCCCTCGTGCCGGCCCGGCACGTCGTCGCTGCCGAGCAAGGCGCGGCGCAGCGCCTTGTCGAGCACGTCGCTGACCAGCGTCGACTTGCCGGAGCCGGACACGCCGGTCACCACGATCAGCCGACCGAGCGGGAAGCGCACGGTCAGGTCGCGCAGGTTGTGATGCGAAGCCCCGCGCACCACGAGGGCGCCGCGATCCGCGGCCCGCCGCTGCGCCGGCACCGGGATCCTTAGCTCGCCGCGCAGGTAACGTCCGGTCACCGAGTGCGAGGAGCGCGCAACTTCGGCCGGCGGCCCCGAGGCGACGATCTCGCCGCCGTGCACGCCGGCCAGGGGTCCGATGTCCACCAACCAGTCGGAGGCCAGCATCGTCTCGTGGTCGTGCTCGACGACACAGACCGTGTTGCCCCGGTCGCGCAGCGCCTGCAGCGAGCGGATCAAGCGCTGCTGGTCGCGCGGGTGCAGGCCGATGCTCGGTTCGTCGAGCACGTAGAGGATCCCCCGCAGGCCGGCGCCGACGGCCGCGGCCAGGCGGATGCGCTGCGATTCGCCGCCCGAGAGGGTGTCGGCGCGGCGATCGAGGGTCACGTAGCCGAGGCCGGTCTCGACCAGGAAGCCGAGCCGCTGCGCGATCTCGCGCACGAGGTCGCGGCCGATCGCGATCTCGTTGCCGGAGAGCTCCAGGCCCTGCAGGAACGCGAGCACCTCGTCGACCGTCCCGGCCACGACCTCGGGCAGGGTCCGCCCGCGGAAGCGCACGTTGCGGCCGGCGGGACCCAGGCGCGTGCCCTGGCAATCGGGGCAGACGGCAGCGGCGCGGAAGCGGTCGAGCGCGGTCTTGGTCGCCCCGCCGTAGCAGCTGGTGAAGTGCGGCAGCACGCCGGGGAAGGGGCGCCGTTCGCGGCCCTCGGTCCGGAACACCTCGCCGCCGCGTTCCCAGCGAAACTCGAAGCTGCGCTCACCGCTGCCGAAGAGCAGCGCCTGCTGCGCGGGCTTGGGCAGTTGCCGCCATGGCGAGTCGATCGCGCCGCCGAACGCGCGCAGCACGGTGTCGACGTGCGCGAGCGTGTAGTGGCTGTAGAGCAACCGGCCGGCCTTGGTGAACACCGGCAGCTCGCGCACCGGCAACGCCGGCTCGCGCACGATCAGGTCGGCGCGGAACGCAGAGCGTTCGCCGAGGCCGTCGCAACTCGCGCAGGCGCCGAGCGGCGAG
>CAZSKV010000789.1:0-1964 GCA_964607495.1 uncultured candidatus Brocadiaceae bacterium | reverse complement strand
CCGGTGCCAGCGTCATCCCGCCAGCGTAGAGCTTGAGTCCGACCAGGAACGAGAGCGGCGGGATCGGGAAGGACACGACCGGCCCGCCGGTCGCGGGCAGCGTGCCGAGGTTGTTCAGGAGCAGGGTGTCCGGCGTCGCGCAGGCGACCATCACACCGTCCGGGTTGAGCGGGATCCGCCGCAGCCCGACGTCGATGCCGGGCGTGGTGCCGGTGGACAGCGCGACCCAGTAGGTCGCACCGGCGTCACCCGGACTCGAGTAGTTGAACGTGGTCGTCGTGCCGATCCGATCGGAGCCGTTCTTGGTCAGGACCGCGTCCGCCCAGCTCGGCACGAGCTCGATGTCGAGCGTGAGCGGAGTGTTCAACGAGGTCACGGTGACCGGCATCGAGTACGGCTGGTGGTTCGGCGCCGTGAACGTGACCTGGTGCGTGCCGATCGGCAGCCAGACGCCGTAGCGCCCGTCACGCGCCCGCGCGCGCACCTGCTCGCCCAGCGTCAGCAGCTGCGGCGTGTAGGTGATCGTGGCCGCAAGTGGCTTGCCCTGTTCGATCGAGCGCACGTGTCCACGGACGGCCGGCTTCCAGGTGGTCAGCGCCTTCTTGAGCCCGGGCCAGACCTGGGCTTCCTCGGTGAGCGCCGACGCGTAGGTGGGCTGGAAGGCCGTACCGACCTCGACCAGCAGCGAGAGCGTCCCGCGCGTGGCCCAGTGGTCGTGCGGCGCCTCGGCGGAAGCCGAGGAGGCACGCGTCTGGTAACCCATCGCCGTGCGCAGATCGGTGATGTAGCCGTTCAGGAAGCTCGTGAGCGCCGCCGGGGGGGAGACGCAGGGGCCATACGGGAACAGCACCTCGCGTCCATAGCTGTGGACGTCGATGTAGAGGTCCGGGCCGTGGGCCGCGATCGCCGCGCGCATGGTCTTCGTCTCGGCCTCGGAGCCAGCCGATGGACCGCGATAGGTCTCGGAACTCGTGACCGTCGAGCCGCCACAGGACAGGCTCCAGCCGTTCGGGTAGTTGCGATTGTTGTCGACGCCGAACGAGCCGTTGCCGTTGTCCAGGCGGTTCTTGCGCCACAGGTTGTCGTTCGTCCACACGTACTCGGTGCCATCCGGGTTCACGCAGGGCACGAAGTAGAGTTCGTGGCCGTCGACCAGGGCCTGGAGCGCAGGGTCGCTCGCGTAGCCGCTCAGGATCCGCCTGGCCGCCTCGATGATCACGACCGTGGAATTGAGCTCGCGGGCGTGATGCTGGGCGATGCAGTACATCGCCGGCTCGTCCTCGTCCAGGCTCACGTTCTTGCTGATCTTGAGGGCCAGCAGGCTGCGGCCGCCCACGGTCTTGCTGGCACCCGGCAGCGTCGAGAGATCGACCTTGCGCGCGAGCGTCGGGTGGGCCGTCGCCAGCTGGTCGATCGCCTGCTCGACCTCGGCCGGTGTGTAGTAGAGCGCGTCCGGGGCGAGCGGCCCGGCCTCGGCCGCGATCTCGCGGTAGGGGCGGCCCCGATCGACGAGCACGGCCGGCAGCTCGAGCGCCTTGAAGGCCGCCAGCTCGGGAGGCTGCACGACCACGTCGTGCGAGCCGTCACGGTTGGCGTGATGCAGGAAATCGAAGCGCTGCTCGAGGACCTCGATCTGCGCGGGGGTCAGGGCTCCAGGGAGGACCCGGAAGCGGTAGGCCGTGCCCGGATCCTGGGCGGCGAGCAGGGTGGCGAACACGAGCGGCAGGCAGAGGGTGTGGGTCGACATCGGCGGGAATCTCGGGGGGCGGCTGGCGGGACCATTGTCGCCAAGCTGGACGGAACGAGAAGCCCCGGGCTACTTTGCGGTGGCGTGAGCGAGTTCGCCCAAGCCTTCGTCGGCGTCCTGTTGCAGATGGCGCCGTTCCTGCTGCTGGGCTTCGCCGTCGCCGGGCTGCTGCACGCGTTCGTGCCGCGCGCACTCCTGGCGCAGGCCATGGGCGGCC
>CAZSKV010000788.1:0-2052 GCA_964607495.1 uncultured candidatus Brocadiaceae bacterium | reverse complement strand
CTGCGCCCGCGCCCCATCCCGAGTCCCCGACCGAGCGAGCCATGATGCGTTCTCTCCTCCCTGCGGCGTGTGCAGGCGTGTTGTTCTCTGCGCTGGCGACGAGCCAGGTTCCCGACCTCTACGAGCCAACGGCCTACCGCGAGTTCCGGCTCACGTTCGCGCAGGCGAACTGGTGGACGCTGCTGCTGCAGAACTACGCGCCCGAGATCGACATCCCGGCCGACTTCACGGTCGACGGCAAGGTCTACAAGAACGTCGGCGTGCGCTTCCGCGGCAACACCTCGTACACGCAGTTGCCGCCGGGTTCGGAGAAGAAGTGCTTCAACATCCAGTTGGACTCCTTCGTCGCCGGCCAGGACATCTACGGCTACGACCACCTGAACCTGAACAACGGCTTCCACGACCCGAGCTTCATGCGGGAGTTCCTCGGCTACTGGGTCTGCCGGCGGCACGGGCTCGCGCCGAAGGCGAACTTCGTGAAGCTCTACCTGAACAACGTCTACTGGGGCGTCTATCTGAACGTCCAGCAGCCGAACAAGGACATGATGAAGGAGTGGTTCCGTTCGAACGACGGCAACCGCTACCGCGGCTTCCCGACCAGCGGCACGTTCGGCGGCGGGCGCTGCGCTTTGACCTGGCTCGGCAGCGTCGTCAGCAGCTACCTCGCGGCCTACCAGGCCAAGCAGGGCGACGGCACCGACCTGATGCAGCTCTGCAACGTGCTGAACAACACGCCATCGGCGCAGTTGCAGGCCACGTTGCCGGCGATCTTCTCGGTCGACCAGTTCTACCGCTACGCCTCGTGCATGAACGTGATGACGAACACGGACAGCTACATCGGCAGCGGCAAGGACCACTTCGTCTACCACGACGAGATCTACGGCGCGTTCCACATGTTCCCGTTCGATCTCAACGAGACGCTGGCGGGCAGCACCTCGCTGAGTCCGACCTACAACAACACGACCGCGACCTACCCGGCCTTCGCGAAGACGCTCGTGTTCGCCGACTGGAACCAGCGCTATCTCGCGCACTATCGGTCGGTGTTCCAGGACACGGTCAACTGGAACTACCTCGGCCCGATCGTCACCAAGTACCACACGATGATCGCGGCCGACGTCGCGGCTGACACCAAGAAGATCTACACGACGCAGCAGTTCCACGACAACCTGACGCTGACCGTCAGCACGGCGAACGGGAACATCCCGGGGCTCAAGCCGCTGATCGACGCGCGCTACGCGTTCCTGTCGGGCCATGCGCTCTTCCAGGCGCCACGGCCGACGCTCGCGAACCTCAAGCACGCGCCGGCCGTGCCGACGCCCGTGGATCCGGTCACCGTGACCGCGCAGGTCTCGAGCAACGCCGCGACCGTGCAGCTCTGGTACCGCGCAGTGGGCCCGTTCGTGAGCACGCCGATGTTCGACGACGGCCAGCACGGCGACGGGCAGGCCAACGACGGGGTCTGGGGCGTGGTGCTCGCGCCGGCGGCCCCGGGCAGTCTGGTCGACTACTACGTCGACGCGCGCACGGCGGCCGGCACGACCTCCTACGAGCCGTCGACCGCGGAGCTGCGCGCGCCGTACTTCCGCGTCGAATGGCCGACCGGCAATTCGCCGATCAAGATCAACGAGTTCGTCGCGCAGAACCTGACCGGCATCGTCGACGAGAACAACCAGCACGAGGACTGGGTCGAGCTCTACAACTCCTCCAACCAGGCGGTCAACGTCGGCGGGTGGTACCTGACCGACAACCTGCTGCAGTCGAAGAAGTTCCAGATCCCCGCGAACACGTCGATCCCCGCCTACGGCACGCTGCTGGTGTGGGCCGACGAGGACGGCGGCTGGCACGAGGGCGTCAGCTACTGGGCGGGCTACCAGGGCAAGGCGGTGTGGTGGCTGCAAGTGGCGAAGTCGGCGCTGGGCATTGACGGGCTGAAGAAGCCGTTCTTCTCGCAGGTCGGCGACTACCCGCTCTACGTCGCGCCGCCACATTCGCCGAACTCCGGCTTTGGCGACCTCGCGTATCGTCCGCCGTCGAGCGGCATCGGCGGCTTCA
>CAZSKV010000787.1:0-5385 GCA_964607495.1 uncultured candidatus Brocadiaceae bacterium | reverse complement strand
TGCTCCCAGACGAACGCACCCTGCTCGCGCGCTGCGATCGGCCAGCCCAAGGCATGCAGGCTGAGCGTGCAGAGCAGCGTGAGCATTCCATGCGAGGCGAAGGCGATCCCGAAGAGGATGAGTGCATCGCGCCCGCGCCGGCCGAGCAACGCCCAAGGAATCAGCCAGCAGGCCAGGAGGTGTCCCGTCGCATGCACCGCCGCCGCAGCCGCCGTACTGGCCCCGAGTGCCGCCGCCAGCAGGCTGCGCGCTGCCGGCGCGGCGACAGCGAGGCGAGCGGCGAGCAACCAGCCGATGCCGGCAAAGCCCAGGAGCACCCCCGGGATCTCGACCACCGTCGCGAAGAAGAGCACTGCGGGCGTGCAGGCGACCAGCGCCGCGGTCGCGATGGCCCGCTGCGGTGAGCTGCCGCTCGTGCGCGCCGCCAGGTAGGCGCAGGCACAGCCGATCGCGGCGCCGAGCCCCGAGGCGAACACCGCCGCGCGATAGGACGAAACACCGAACCAGCCCAATACCGAGCCGGAGCCGGCGAGCAACGGTACGTAGAGCGGATGGTGCGCATGCCGCAGATCCCCCACCGCGAGCGCGTGCAGGAACCCGAGTGCATCGGCGCCGTGGAACGCGCGCTGCGCGAAGAGCGTGAAGAGCAGCCCCGCACCGAGTGCCACGAGGATCCCGTCGCGGCGTTCGAGCGTCCACACGCCACGGCACGTCATGCACCCCATGTTGCCGGTCGCGCTCTTTGCCGGCCAGGACCAGCCGGAGACTGGTCCCCTTCGTTGGGCAGGTCGCTCCGGACCCCATGGCTTGTGCTGGATCCAGGGATCACGGGCCAGGGGTCGAGCCCCCGTCAAGATTGCGCAGCGAAGGGGACCAGTATCCGTTCACTTCGGCGGGAAACTGAGCTCCAACTCGACGCGGCGCTTGCTGCCGTCGAGCACCAACCCCTCGAACAGCAGCCGGCCGCCGATCAGCGGCTCGCCCGGCTCGGGGCGGGCGACCGAGCCGGCCGCAATCCGGTAGTGGCCGGGCGGGAAGCGCCGCGCGATCGCGAACGAGCCATCGCGGGCGACGAGCCCTTCACCGTAGACCGGCACGCCCTGCTCGCCGGCGGAGATCCGGCGCGAGATCGTGACCTTCGCGTGCCGCGGCGCCACGCCGGCGAACCGCACGGTGCCCGCGACGGTCGTGCCTGCGAGGAGCCGCAGGTCCGTCAGCTCGACCGTCTCGCCGCGCCGCACTTCGATCTTCTCGAGCACCAGCGTGCAATGCTCGGGATGCTGCAAGCGCAGCACATACGTGCCCGGATGCAGCAACTGGAGGCGGAACGCGCCGCGCGCGTCGCTGCGCGCAAACGCCTCGCTGATCCGCGTCGGGATCCGGAAGACCGCATGCATCGCATCGGGCTCGTCGCCGACCACGGCCGGCAGGGTCTGCACACCGACATCGGCGAGCGGCGTGCCGTCTGCCGCATGCACGGTCCCGGCGATCCTGCCACCCGCATCGAGTTCGACGCGCACGGCCGCGGGCGGCGCGTCGAGCCCGGCGGAGAACGGTCTCGAGAAGCCATGCGCATGGCCGGGCGCCATGACCTGCACGATCCAGCGACGGCTCGCCGGCGGCAGGCCATCGACGGTCGCGAAGCCGTCGCCGCCGGCGCGCACGCGCCTGACCGGCAGATCCGCGAAGGCGTGCGCGTCCTCGGAGTCGGTCTCGGTCCGGAGCGCGACCTCGAACTCGCGGAGCACGCGACCGTCGCTGCCGGTGGCCTGCACGCGCACCGAGCCCATCCGCTTCAGCGTGATCACGGCGCCGCGCGTGCCGGCCGCGACCGCCGCGACCTCCTCGGGGGCGTAGCTCGCATGCGCGATCTCGAGCCGGTGGTCGCCTGGCCGCAACCCGCCCAGCTCGAAGCGCCCTTGCGCGTCGCTCCATGCGACGAGCGGCGTGACGGGATCGTCTCCGCGGGGGGTCGCCGTGACCCGCGCGGCAGGCACGGGCGCGCCGCGGCGGTCGATCACGCTGCCGCCGATCTCGGCACCGGCGTCGAGCGCGAAGTCGAAGCGGTTCTCGGCCTCTCCGTCCAGGTGCACACCCACGCGCTCGGCCCGCGCGAAGCCTGGCGCGGCCGCGCTGACGAGCAGCGCCTGGAGCGGCGAGACCATGAGCCTGAACTCCCCGGCCGCGTCCGTGCGCGCCGTGATGCCGTGCTCGCGACCCGGGACGAAGCTCGCCAGCTGCATCTGCGCGTACGGCAGGAACGACACGAGGGCCCCGTGGATCGGCGCGCCGTCGCGTCTGCGCGTCACCCGCCCTGACACCGGCACGCCGGGCACCACTTCGATCGCGCCGAGGTCGAGCCACACACCAGGCATCACGCGCAGGCCGCCATGGCGCTTCTCGGCGAGCAGCTCGGCCACCACCCACACGTCGCAGCGCTCGACGAGCTGCGGGTCGGCAATGCCCAGTGCGAACTCACCGCGGGCATCGGTCATCGCCAGCAGGATCGGCGCGTCCTCGCTCCTGCCGCTGCGGGCGGCGTGGATGCCGGCGGCGAATGCAGCCCCCGAGACCGGCACGAGCCACACGGCGACGCCCACGAGCGGCGCATGGGCCTGGTCATGGACGCGCCCGCGCACGCCCTGCGCGTGGGCCAGCGGCCGCGACTGCGCGGCGAACACCCCCCAGGCCGGCTCGACGCCGGGGTCCGGCGTCCGGTCGCGCGTGGGGGGCGGCGGCGGAGCCGCGGGTGCGAGCCCGCGCAGGGCCGGCAGCATGACTGCGCGCTCGCCACCGGCGCGCGCGAGGAGCGCGACCGCGGCGGCCATGGTCGCGACGCTCGCGAGCAGCGCGAGGCGCCTCCGCTTCGCACGCCGCATGCTGCCTGCCTGCGACCCTACTTCTGGCCGAGCCGCCATTCGCTCGCGTTGCTCAGCACGACGCCGAGGGGGTTCGCGCCGGGGTCGGTCACGCCGGCCTGCGCGTAGAGCGAGAGGCCCGCGAGCGCCGGGACGAACGGGATCGCGACCGGCCAGCTCGCGCTGCCGCCGGAGTTGACGAGCCCGCCGGCCAACAGCGGGTTCGCGTGCAGCAGGCAGCCGGGCATGCCGGCGCCCGTCAGATCGAAGGGCAGGGGCGTGCTGCCCCAGAGCGTCCGCGAGTCGCCGAGGATCCAGAACGGCAGGTGCTGTGCGGGGGTCGTGCCGATGCCGCGCAACGTCGCGCGGAACGTCGCACCGATCCAGGGCCACGAGTCGGGCTCCGCCCCGAGCGCGGGGATGCCCGCGCTGCCGGCGCAGCCCGCGCCGTACGGCGCGATCCAGGCCGGCCGCGGCGTGCGATAGATCCAGGTGTCCTTGTAGAGGCCGTAGCCGTGGCCGCCGAAGAGCAGGATCTGGCGCTGGACGGGGTCGTAGGCCATGCGATGCCGAAAGCGCTCTGGCGGCCCGGTGGTGCCGAGAAAAGGCTTCCATCCCGTGCCATCCAGCTCCCATGCATCCCCGAACATCTCCTGGCCGGTGCTCGGCTTGCTGCGGACCCCGCCATAGAGCACGATGCAGCCTCGGGCTGCGTCATAGGTCATCGCAGCCGACGCCCGCTCGAGAGGGCCATTGGCCAGGACACGCTGGGTCCACGTGCTCCCGTCCCATTCCCAGGTGTCCTTGAAGTACACAGAGACACCGGCCGCCCTGCCCCCGAACACGACCGTCCGCTGCCGGAGCGGATCATACGCAACCGCGAACGAGCCGCGCGGCGGCGGCCCCCAGCCGGCGCCCACCGCCGTCCAGTTCACGCCGTCCCACTCCCACATGTCCCCGAACGGGTTGTTCTCGTCGCCGAAGATCACCACCCGGTTCCGTGCCGAGTCGAACACCGCCTGGTGCGCCAGGCGCCAGGGCGGCTTCGTCGCCGGGAAGCGCTGCTCCCAGGTCGTGCCGGTCCATTCCCAGGTGTCGTTCGAAGCCAGGTAGCCCCCGAACACCACGATGCGCTTGCGCACGGGGTCGGTGACCATCACATGGGAGTAGCGTCCCGTCGGGCTCGCTGCCGGCGCGAGCTTGCGCCACCCCTTGGCGTCGAAGGCCCAGGTGTCGCCATAGCGGGTCCCCGAACTGTCCCGCGTGCCTCCGAACAGGATCAGGCTGCCTGACACCGGATCGGGGGCGAGGCCGAACTCCTCGCGCTCGTACGGGATCGGCGCGCTCCGCTCGATCCAGTTCGTGCCGTCCCATTCCCAGGTGTCGCCGAGGTAGGCGTTGGTGTCATGTCGACCGCCGAACATCACGATGCGCTTGCGTGCAGTGTCGGTCGCCATGCTGGAGCTGAATCTCTCGCGCGGAACGGTTGCCGGATTCAGCTTGGTCCAGTTCGTGCCATCCCATGCCCACGTGTCGTTGTACGACACTAGATACGGCGTACGAGCCGTACCCCCGAAGAGGAGGACACGGTTCCCTTTCGGATCGTAGGCCATGAGATGGCCCGCTCTTGCCGAAGGGCTCACTGCCGGCGTCCGTTGCGTCCAGATGTTGCCGTCCCACTCCCAGGTATCGCCGAACGCAGTCCCATTGTCGTCGCCACCACCGAAGAGCACTACGCGTTGGCGGACCGGGTCAAAGCACATGCCGTGCCCCGCCCTGGCCGATGGCTTCGTGGCCGGGTTCCGCAACAACCAGTTCGTACCATCCCATTCCCAGGTGTCAGAGTTGACCGGCCACGTCCCGGTACCGAACACGACTATCCGCTGCCGGACCGTGTCGCTCGTCATCGAATAGCAGAACGCGGAAGGGGGCGGTTGCATCGACGGGTTCAACTGCGCCCAGCGGGTCCCGTCCCACGTCCAGGTCTTCGGTTCGATTCCCATGGCCAGGACCAGGTTTCGGGTCACATCGAAGGCCATGCCACTGATATACCCAGCGAGCGGTCCGCCACTCGTCACCACGCGGGTCCATGTAGTTCCGTCCCACTCCCACAAGTATGGATCACGCGTTACGGCTGAGACTCCGTCGTACAGCACGACGCGCTTGCGGACGGGGTCATACGCCATGGAATGACCCACGCGATCGGGGGGACCGAAGAATGCCGCGTACTCTTGCCAGGCAGCTTGGGCTGGCGCGTCCGACTCGAGCGACACCAGGATCGATGCAGCCAGCAACCAGAGCCCCGCGCGACGCCGACCCGATGCCCGAGGTTTGCGCATGACTGGAGGGGTGTTAGCCGAAGAACCTGACATATCGTGGTGCTCCGCTGAAGATACCCTGCCGCAGATAGGCATTGGTCGCCGAGTTGGACGCCGGCAGCAGGATCTTCGCATAGAGCTTCTCCGCCGCGGTGTCGTGAAACCAGCTCGTGCCAGTCGCCGCCTGCCAGGCCGCGAAGCTCGCGGAC
>CAZSKV010000786.1:0-1690 GCA_964607495.1 uncultured candidatus Brocadiaceae bacterium | reverse complement strand
TCGCGGCGGTTCTGCGAGACCTTCCAGTCGTAGAGGTCGTTGTAGGACAGGCAGGCCTGGCACAGGATCGCGATCGTGAAGCAGGACAGCAGCCCGCGCAGGGCGTCGGCGGCGAACAAGTCGAAGGGCGGGAACCCGGTGGTCGACCGCAGCGGCGGCAGCGAAGTGCCGAAGTACAGCAGCGCCGTGAAGATCAACGTCTCCGAGCCGATCAGCATCAGCTTCCGGCGCGGAATGATCTGTTCGGCGAGAGTCGGCATCGGGGGGCGAGGATGCTAAGAGCCCGGAACTTGCTGCTCGATCAACTTTTTGCGCTGCCGCGGAACCAGCGCACCTCGGCGGCCTCTGCGGACCAGCGCACCGCGATCACGTCGATCCGGACCGCCTGCGGCCGCCAGGCGAGCACCCGCGCGAGGGCCGCGCCGGCGCGTTGCAGGCGCTGGCGTTGCGCCGGGCCGAGGCAGCGTTCGGGAGCCGGGTGCTGGCTCCGCGTCTTGACCTCGACGACGACCAGCGTGTGCCCTTCGCGGCACAGCAAGTCGATCTGCGCGAGGCGCGTGCGCACGTTGCGCGCGAGCACCTCGATGCCGGAGGCCTGCAGGTGGCGCACGGCGAGATCCTCGCCGTGGGCGCCGCGGGCCTCACTTCTTGGCGGCGTCCTTCGGAGGCTCATTCTTGCCTCCGTCCTTGGGGCTCTCCTCGCTGACGATCCGCGCGACCGCGCTGCGATCGAACTTGATCTTCACGTCGGCGTCCACGCGCAGCGTGACCGTGTCCTTGTCGGCGGAGACGATCACCCCGTGCATGCCGCCGGACGTGATCACGCGATCGCCACGGTCGGCCTTGCTGATCAGCTCCTTGCGCAGCTTCTCCTGCTTCTGCTGCGGCCGGATCAGCAGGAAGTAGAAGACCGCGAACATCGCGACCATCATCCAGATGCTCGTCGAGTCCATGCACGGGGCCGCCTGGCCCGGCGGCTTCTGCGCGGGGTCCTGGGCGACGCCGGGTTGCCCGGGGCCGCGCGGTTGCGGCGAACCGGCCGGATTGTCGGTCGGCGGTGCGGGCTGCTTGTCCTGCGGCAGGAATCCGCTCGGCAGCACGAGGCACAGGGAAGGGGAAAGCGCGATGGTCTGGGTCAAGCGCGGGCTCTCGGTCGGCGAAAAGGGGCAGGGAGCATAGGATGCTCCGCCCGATTCGCCAGCATCCGCTGCCCGAGATCCCCCCGATGACCCGCGTGCTCGCCGCCATGTCCGGCGGTGTCGACAGCTCCGTGACCGCGCTCCTGCTGCAACGGCAGGGATACGAGGTCGTTGGCGTGTTCATGCGCAACGGCGTGGCCGGCAAGAGCGCGGCGGAGAAGAGCTGCTGCTCGGCATCGGATGCGCGCGATGCGGCATTGGTGGCGGAGAAGCTGGGCATCCCGTTCTATGCGGTCGACTACGCGCAGGAGTTCGACGCCTTGATCGACCACTTCGCGGCGGAGTACCGCCGCGGGCGCACGCCGAACCCGTGTGTGTTATGCAACCAGCAGCTGAAGTTCGGGCGCTTGTTCCAGCTCGCGGACTCGGTCGGCGCCGGTTTCGTCGCGACCGGTCACTACGCGCGGGTCGAGTCCGGGCGGCTGCTGCGGGCGAAGGACGCGCAGAAGGACCAGACCTACTACCTGTTCGGGATCGCGGCCGCGGCGCTG
>CAZSKV010000785.1:0-11545 GCA_964607495.1 uncultured candidatus Brocadiaceae bacterium | reverse complement strand
GGCACGAGAAGGGCGCGTTCACCGGGGCGGAACGGCGCCGCCCCGGCCTCTTCGAAGCTGCGGACGGCGGCACGCTCTTCCTCGACGAGGTCGGCGAGCTGCCGCTCGAGCTGCAACCCGTGCTGCTCCGCGCGATCCAGTTCGGCGAGATCCGTCCGGTGGGTGGCCAGAGCACGAAGCACGTCGACGTCCGGGTCGTTGCCGCCACCAACCGCGATTTGGTCGCCGCGGCCGCACAGGGCGAGTTCCGCGAGGACCTCTACTACCGGCTCGCGACGCTCGTCGTGCGCGTGCCGCCGTTGCGCGATCGCCGCGAAGACGTGCCGGAGTTCGCGCGTGCATTCCTCGAGGAGCGCAAGCTCGGGATCGAGCCAGCGGCCATGCAGATGCTGGGCGCGTACGATTGGCCGGGCAACGTACGCGAGCTCGAGAACGTGCTGCGGCGTCTCGCAGTGCTCGCGACCGGGGCGACGATCACGGCCGCCGACGTCGAGCAGAACCTGCAGGCGACGGCGGCGCGGTGCGCTGGTCCGCTGCCGACGCTCGACCTCGAGAGCCTCGAGCGCATGGCCCTGGTCGCGGCCCTCGAGCGGCATCGTTGGGACAAGCGCGCCGCCGCGACCACGCTCGGTGTCGCGCTGAAGACGCTCTACAACATGATCGCGCGCTACGGTGTGCGCCCGTGAAGCACCTGGTCCTGGCAGGAACCGGCCCAGGAGCCTGCGCCGCGGGAATCGCTCGCGTCGGAGCCGCGCCTTCTCGCTCGGCTTCATCCGGGCGAAACTCTGCAAGTCATCCAAACTTGCTGCCGTTTCGCCCGATCGAACCCGAGCGACAATTCGCAGCTCGGCCGCGGCGCCTCCCGTGGCGCAGACTCCTAGCCGCGCTGCTCGGCCTCGCTGCCTGCGAGGGTCGGGCGCCGGTGACCCCGGCCGCGCACGTCGGTTCGGCAACCTGCGCGAACTGCCATGCGCAGGCAGCGGAGCGCTGGCGCGGCTCGGCGCACGACCACGCGATGGAGGTGCCGGGCCCGGAGTCTGTGCGCGGCAACTTCGCCGACCAGGAGTTCGCGCACTTCGGCGTGACGACGCGCTTCTCGCGCGCCGGGGACCGCTACCGCGTCCGCACCGAGGGCGCCGACGGCCAGCTGCAGGACTTCGAGGTCGCCTACACCTTCGGTTGGGAGCCGCTGCAGCAGTACCTGATCGCGCAGCCGGGCGGACGCCTGCAGGCGCTGACGCTGGCCTGGGACACGCGGGCAAGGCGCTGGTTCAGCCTCTATCCCGACGAGCGGATCCCTGCGGGGGATCCGCTGCACTGGACCGGCCCGTTGCAGAACTGGAACTTCATGTGCGCCGAGTGCCACTCGACCGACCTGAAGAAGAACTGGGTCGAGAACGAACAGCGCTACGCGACGACCTGGCGCGAGCTCGACGTCGCGTGCGAGGCGTGTCACGGCCCGGGGTCGCGTCATGTCGCCTGGGCGGAGGGCGGCAAGCGCGGGCGCGATCACGGCCTCCTGGTCGACCTGCGCGAGCGCGACGATGACGTCTGGCGCCCCGATCCGCAGCGCGGCACGGTGCGACGCGCGACGCCGCCCAAGGCGTTCCGGGCCGAAGTCGAGACCTGTGCGCGTTGCCACTCGCGCCGTTCGCAGATCGCGAGCGACTACGTGCCCGGCAAGCCGCTGCTCGACAGCCACGAGCCCGTGCTGCTCGACGCCGGGCTCTACCATGCGGACGGCCAGATCCAGGACGAGGTCTACGAATACGGCTCGTTCCTGCAGAGCAGGATGCACGCGGCCGGCGTGACCTGCAGTGACTGCCACGATCCGCACTCGGCGAAGCTGCGCGCCGAGGGCGACGCGCTCTGTGCGCGCTGCCACGATCCTGGGGTGTTCGCGACGAGCCGGCACCACTTCCACGCGAAACCGGTGTCCTGCGCCGACTGCCACATGCCGCGCAAGACCTACATGCAGGTCGACCCGCGCCGCGACCACAGCCTGCGTGTGCCGCGTCCCGATCTGGCGGAGAAGCTCGGCACGCCGAGCGCGTGCCAGCAGTGCCACCAGGACAAGCCGCACGCATGGGCGATCGCGGCGCTCGACAAGGCATATGGCAAGCGCGAACGCCCGCGGCACTTCGGCGAAGTCCTGCACGCGGGGCGGGAGCGCACGGCCGAGGCCGCGCAGCAGCTCGCGAACCTGATCGTCGACCCGTCCGCGCCCGGGATCGCCCGGGCGACCGCAGTGGGACTGCTCGAGCCGTGGCTGTCGGCGCGCACGCTGCCGGCGTTCGCGCACGCCTGCCAGGACGCGGATCCGCTGGTCCGCCTCGCCGCCGCGCGCCTGCTCGAAGCGCTCCCAGAGGACTTGCGCACGCAGCTCGGTACGCCGCTGCTCGGCGACGCGGTGCGCGCGGTGCGCACCCACGCCGGGCGTGCTCTTGCCGGTCTGCCCGCGGCGGCGCCGGCCGTCGCCGAGTACCGGGCGGCGCAGCAGGTCGAGAGCGACCGCCCGGGCGCCTGGCTGAACCTCGGCGTGCTTGCGGACCGGCTCGGCGATCCCGTCGCAGCCGAGCGTTCGTTCCGGCGCGCAATCGAGCTGGTGCCCGGATTCGCGCCTGCCTACGTGAACCTCGCCGACCACCTGCGGACCCGCGCACGGGATCCCGAGGGGGAGCAGGTGCTGCGGCGGGGCCTCGAACACGCGCCACGCGATGGCGGTCTCTGGCACGGGCTCGGCCTGAACCTCGCGCGGCAGAAGCGCTACGCCGACGCGGTCGCACCCCTGCGCAAGGCCGCCGAGCTCGAGCCCGAACGCGCGCGCTATGCCTACGTGCTCGGGGTGGCCCTCGACTCGCTAGGCAGGTTGCCCGAGGCCCGCGACGTGCTCGAGCGGGCGCTCACGCGCCACCCCGGCGACCCGGAGCTGCGCGCCGCGCTGGCCGAGGTCCGGCGCAAGCAGCGCTGAGCGACCTTGCCCGGCCTCGCGCGACCGGGCATCGTCGGGGAATGGGTTCGCCCCGCTACACGGTCCTCCAGGTCGAGCATCAGGGTCCGGTCCTGCAGATCAGGCTGCATCGGCCGGACGTGCGCAACGCCTTCAACGGCGCGGTCGTCAGCGAGCTGCGCGCCGCGTTCGATGCCGCCAGCGCCGATCCGGTTGCGCGCGTCGTCGTGCTCTCGGGCAGCGGCAAGAGCTTCTCGGCCGGCGCCGATCTGGTCTGGATGCAGGAGCAGGCAGCACTGCCGCCGCAGGAGAACGCGCGTTCGGCGGAGGCGATGGCGCGCATGTTCCTCGCGATCGCGCGCTGCCGGAAGCCGGTCGTGGCCCGGATCCACGGTCACGCGCTCGGCGGCGGTACCGGCCTGTCGGCGGCAGTGGACCTCGCGATCTGTGCGCAGGACACTGTCTTCGGCCTGACCGAAGCCAAGCTCGGCATCGTGCCCGCGGTGATCTCGCCCTTCGTCATGCAGAAGATCGGCGCGGGCCGCGCGCGGGCGCTGTTCCTGACCGCGGAACGATTCGACGGCAAGGAGGCCGAGCGCATTGGCCTCGTGCACAAGGCGGTCGAGGCCGCGCAGCTCGATGCCGCGGTCGACGCGACGGTCCAGGAGCTGCTGAGCTCCGGCCCGTGCGCGGTCGCGAGTGCGAAGGAGCTGATCCGCGTGGTCGGCGACCTGTCGCTCGAGGACGCGACCGTCGTGACTGCGCAGTGGATCGCCGAGCTGCGCAGCACCCCCGAGGCCAAGGAAGGCATGAGCGCGTTCCTCGCGAAGCGGCGCCCGGAGTGGACGGGATCGTGAGCCTGCGCTGCATGCTGCTCGCCGCGACACTGCTCGCGGCCTGCACGACGAGCGACGTGCCTGCGCCGGAGACGCAGGCGAAGCCTTCGAACCCGGCGCTCGCGGCACGCGCGCGCAAGCTCTTCGAGCTGGCACTCGGCGCGGGACAGGCCCATGCGCTGCTGAGGGAACTCTGCACCGAGGCCCCGCATCGCCTCTCCGGGAGCGAGGGTGCCGAACGGGCGGTGGCCTGGGCCGAGACCACGATGCGGCAGCTCGGGCTCGCCAACGTGCGCCGCGAGAAGGTCATGGTCCCGCGCTGGGTGCGGGGCACGACCTGCGATCTACGGCTCGTCGGCGAGGGTTGGGAGGAGCCGCTCGCGGCCCTTGCGCTCGGCAACAGCGTCGGCACGCCGGCCGAGGGCGTCTCCGCCGAGGTCCTGATGGTGCGCAGTCTCGAGCAGGCGCGCGCGCTCGGCGCGAGCGCGCGCGGCAAGATCCTCTTCTTCAACCGGCCGATGCCACGTGCGCTGGTCAACACCTTCCAGGCCTATGGGCAGACCGTCGACCAGCGCGGCAGCGGCGCGATCGAGGCCGGGCGCGTCGGCGCGGTTGCCTGCCTCGTGCGCTCGATGACGACCTCGCAGGACGACTTCCCGCACACCGGCGGCATGCACTACGACGACGCGGTGCCAAAGGTTCCGGCGGTTGCGCTCTCGACCAAGGCTGCCGAACGCCTCGCGCGTCTGATCGAGACCGGCGCCTCGGTCCGGGTCGAGCTGACCGCCGACTGCGCGCTGCGCGGGGAGGTCGAGTCCGCGAACGTGATCGGCGAGATCCCGGGCAGCGAACGCCCTGAGGAGATCGTGCTGATCGGCGGGCATCTCGATGCCTGGGACATCGGCCAGGGAGCCCACGACGACGGCGCCGGCTGTGTGCACTGTCTCGAAGCGGCACGGCTGATCCTCGCGGCCGGGCTGCGCCCCAAGCGCACGATCCGCGTCGTGCTGTTCATGAACGAGGAGAACGGCCTGCGCGGCGCGCATGCCTACGCGCGGGTGCACGCCCTCGAGCTGCCGCGGCATGTCGCGGCGATCGAGTCGGACAGCGGCGGGTTCCTGCCGCTCGGGTTCTCGACGTCGCTGCCGGAGGAGGGCCGCGCCGCCGCGCGTGCGATCGCAGCGTCCCTCGCTCCCTACGAGCTCGGCGCCCTGATCCCGGGCGGCGGTGGCGCCGACATCTCGGTGCTGCAGCCGGCCGGCGTGCCGCTCTTCTCGCTCGTGATCTCGCCGCAGCGCTATTTCGACGTCCATCACTGCGATCGCGACCGGATCGAGAACGTCAACGAGCGCGAGCTGGCGCTCGGTGCGTTCCTGCTGGCCCAACTCGCGAGCGGCCTGGCGGACGCATGATCGGCGCCGCCCTGCTGCTCGCGTGCCTCGCGCCGCAGGAAGCACCGCGCGCAATGCGCGCGGCCTGGGTGGCGACCGTCGACAACATCGACTGGCCGAGCAAGAAGGGCCTGCCGGTCGCCGAGCAGCAGCGCGAGCTCACGGCGATCCTCGATTGTGCGCAGCAGCTGCGGCTCAACACGCTGATCCTGCAGGTCCGGCCCGAGTGCGACGCGATCTACCCCAGCAAGCTCGAACCGTGGTCGGAGTACCTGACGGGTGCTCAGGGCCGGGCCCCATCGCCGGCTTGGGATCCGCTGGCGACCGCGATCGAGGGTGCGCATGCGCGCGGCATCGAGCTGCATGCCTGGTTCAACCCGTACCGCGCGCGCGCCGGCGCGGCGACCAGCAAGCCCGCGAAGAGCCACGTCAGCCAGACCAACCCGAGCGCGGTGGTAGGCTACGGAGCGAACCTGTGGTGCGATCCCGGCAATCCGGTCGTGCAGCGACGCGCGCTCGCAGTGATCGAGGACGTGCTGGCCCGCTACGACGTCGACGGAGTCCACCTCGACGACTACTTCTATCCCTACCCGGAGAAGCGCCAGCCCTTTCCCGATGGGGCGAGCTTCCGGCGCTATCGCGCGGGCGGCGGCAAGCTCGCGCTCGCCGACTGGCGCCGGCACAACGTCGACGAGTTCATCGCCGGCCTCTACGCGACGGTCAAGAAGACCAAGCCCTGGGTCAAGGTCGGCATCAGCCCGTTCGGCATCGCCCGGCCCGGAGTGCCCAAGGGCATCGCGGCCGGCATCGACCAGTACGACCAGCTCTACGCGGACGTGCCGAAATGGCTGCGCAGCGGCTGGTGCGACTACCTCGCACCGCAGCTCTACTGGCCGATCGAGCAGAAGGCACAGAGCTACCCGGTGCTGCTCGGATGGTGGATCGAGCAGAACCAGCTCGGCCGGCTGATCGTGCCCGGGATCTTCACGAGCAAGCATCCGCAGGCGGAGATCGTCGCGCAGGTGGCCCGCACGGCCCAGACGCCGGGAGCCAGCGGGATCGTGCACTTCTCGATGCGGTCCCTGCTGCGCGATCGCGACGGCATCACGACCGCGCTGCGCGAGGGTGCCTATGCACGAGCGGTGCTGCCTCCACGCTGGGGCTGGCTCGACCAGGATGTGCCGCCGGCTCCGGTCGCCCAGCGTGGTGAGGGCGGCATGGTGAGCTGGCAGCCGGTCGTGTCGGCGAGCCTCTATGCGGTCTATGCGCGCCGGGACGGCAAGTGGTCGCTGGCCGAGGTGTTGCCACGGACCGCGACCCGCGTGCAGATCCAGGCCGACGCAGTGCTCGTGCGCGCAGTCGATCGCTGCGGCAACGAGAGCCGCTGAGCACGGGCTGGCACCCGCTATTTCGCGAGCTCGTCGGCCAGTCGCAGGCAGAGCAGGGGCGCCGCACAGTCGGCATCGGCGATCCCGGCGCGCAGGGTCCTGAGCGTGTCCTGCAACAGGATCGGATCGAGTGGTCGCGGCTTGCCATAGGTCAGGGCGAGCGCGGCGTCCATCTCGACCGGGCTCGGCTTGTTCTTGCCGACGGTCTTGATGCTCAGGGCCAGCACGATTTGTTCGACCCACTTCTGCGGGGAGACGGGGCGCGACAGGCAGGTGTAGGCCGCGACCGTGGGGGAGTTCGTCAGGTCGACCGGTTTCGCGCGCACACCCTTGCCCTCCTTGCCGGTCAGCCGGATGCCGAGCGACTTCAGCAGGGACACGCGCAGTTGCGCGAGGTCGTTCGGCCTGCGGTTCACGAGCATCTTCAGCGCCTCGAGGCTCTGCTTGCGCGCGATGCGCTCGGCGTCGCCGTCGCTCGCGAGGCCGAGCACCGGCTGCTGCAACGCGGCGAGCGCCTCCTTGGTCTTGCCTTGCGCGAGCAGCAGGTCGGCCTGGGCGCCGATCGCGCGGGCCGAGCCCTTGTGCTCCGCGACCATCTCGGCGGCGACCTTCTGCGCGCTCGCGAAATCGCCGGCGAGCGCATGCGCGCGCAGACAGAAGAGGCGGCTGAACTCGGCGGAGTCCGCCTGGGCCGCCGGGTCGGTCAGGGCCTTGGCCGCCTCTTCGTGGCGCCCGAGCAGCAGCAACAGTCGGCCGCGCTCGAGGTTCGGCTTGTCGAGCAGCTCGGAGAAGCTCTTGTCGCGCATCACGGTCTCGAGCAGCGTCAGCTGTTCGTCGTAGCGGGCGAGGAACTTCATGAGCTCGTAGAGGCTGTACTTGGCGGTCACGCCGCCACCCTTCTCGATCGACTTGCGCAGCGCCTGTTCGGCTTCCGCCAGCAGGTTCGTGCGGTCGGGCTGCTTGTAGGTCTCCTGGCCCCGCGCGAAGGCGGCCCGGCCGAGCGAGAGGTGCATGTCGTCGTCGTTGGGGAACCGCGCCACCGCCGCGCGTGCGATCTCGAGCGCGCCGTCGAGTGCGGCGTCCTCCGTGAACTCGCACAACAGCACCACGATCGGCCTGATCTCCTGCTTCGTGAGCGTGGTGTCGGATGCCCGCGCCGAGTCGATGAACTCCTCCAGTTCCTTGCGCTTGGTGGCGAGAGTCTGGAGTTCGTCATCGCTCGCGATGCCCGCGCGGTCCTTGAAGCCGAGTTCCTGGATCCTGCCGAGCAGCTTCGTGAGCCGTTCGAGGGGACCCTGTGGCTTCTTCTTGGCCGCGTCCTCCTGGGCGGCGATCTGCATTGCCAAGAGCGTCGTGAGAGTCAGCAGCAGGATCGGGTGTTTCATGGCTTCCGCTTCCGACGCGCACGACGTTAGCCACGATGCCAGCGCACAGAAAGGCGCCACCGGCAGGCGCGGGTGCTGCGTTCCGCCCGATCTGCCGGTCCGGGGGCAGGATGGAGCCGGCGTCAGCACGGTCCGATCGCACGGGTCGCACACGCCCGGGTACGGTTTCGTCGTTGGCCGGTCGATCGTTCTGTCTGGTGAGCACCGAGAATCAGGACCCGGCCGCAACGGCAACCCGGAGGCAGCGCGTGCGGCCCTGGCGGGATGCAGTCTGCGGTGGATTCGTGCTGCTCATCGGCACGACGCTCACCTGTGCGGTCCTGTACTGGCGGGCCGAGCACGCCAGCTTCCGCGGACTCCAGGAGGACCTGGTCCGGACTGCGCAGATCACCGCGGCTCTGGTCGACGTCGCGGCGCATGCGCGGATCACGGATCCGAGTCAGGAGACGACGCCGGAGTACCAGGCCGCCGTGGCGCCCCTGGCCCGCGTCCAGCACGCGGTGCCGCAGATCCGCTACGCATACACCTGTGTGCTCCGGGCTGACCGCGTGCACTTCGTGCTCGATCCGACGCCCGCGGGCGACGCGAACGGGGACGGGCAGGACGACAAGTCGCACGTCATGGACCCGTACGACGAGGCCAACGCAGAGATGCATGCGGCCCTGCGCGGAGGCGTTGCCTGCGCCGACGAGGCGCTGAACACGGATCGGTGGGGGACGTTCCTCTCCGGGTATGCGCCATTCCGCGACCCGGACGGCCGCGTGGCGGGAATCGTCGGCATCGACGTCGAGGTCGAGGAGTACGTGGGTCGTCTGGCGGAGATGCGCGAGGCGGCCTGGCTCGGTGGCGGTGTCGCCTGCCTGCTCTCCGTCCTCGTCGGATTCGGCATCTACGCCGCGCGGCGGGCGGCAGCCCAGGCCGATCGCAAGCAGCAGATCCTGCTCCAGGACCTGACCGCCGCACGTGATGCCGCGGAAGCGGCGGCGCGGGCGAAGTCGGAGTTCCTCGCCAACATGAGCCATGAGATCCGCACGCCGATGAACGGAGTCGTGGGCATGGGCGAACTCCTGGCCGAGACCGTGCTCGACGAGGAGCAGCGTGAGTACATCGCGATGCTGCGCACCTCGGCGGACGCGATGCTCGCGGTGATCAACGACATCCTCGATTTCTCGAAGATCGAGGCCGGGCAGCTGCAGCTGGAGAAGGTCCGATTCGACGTGCGCGAGCTCCTCGCGAACCAGGCCGAGATCGCCGCGCCGCGAGCCCAGCGGAAGGGACTCGAGTTCGTGCTGGCGATCGACCCGGCACTGCCGGAGTGCATCGAGAGCGATCCCGGACGGCTGCGCCAGGTGCTCGAGAACCTGTTGAACAACGCGGTGAAGTTCACGGACTCGGGTTCGATCACCTTGCGCGCGGGTGTCGATGAATCCGATCCGGATCGGCTCCGCTTCGCCGTGGAGGACACGGGGATCGGCATCCCGGCGGCCGCCCAGGCACAGCTGTTCCGGTCGTTCACGCAGGTGGATGGTTCGACTACCCGGAAATACGGGGGCACCGGCCTCGGCCTGGCGATCAGCAAGAGCCTGGTCGAGGCACTCGGCGGCGAGATCGCGGTGACGAGCGCTCCGGAGGCCGGGACCACGTTCTTCTTCAGCTTGCCCCGCGTGGGCGCCACGGCTGCAAGGGCAGCCGCGAAGAGCCTCGAAGATCGGCTGGTCGTCGTCGTCGACGATCATCCAGGCGCACTCGAGGCGGAGAGTGCCGCGCTGATGGAACTGGGTGCGATCGTCCTGGCGGCGCCGAGCGTCGAGGCTGCGAGGACGATGCTCGCCGTGCTGCGGGCGAAGTCGCGCGTGCCGGACTGGATCGTCGTGGACAGCTACCTCGGTGGCGTGGACGGAGTCGAGTTCGTGCGCGAACTCACCGCGATGTCGGAGTTCGCACCCGTGGCCTTCGCGATCCTCGCGCAGCGGAGCGATCTCCCGCAGTTGCGGCGCCGGATGCTGCCCAAGCCCGTGACATGGTTCAGCAAGCCGGTGCACCGCGCCCGGTTCGCGAGCGGGCTGCTCGGCCGCGAGGAATCCCCGGAGCCAGCGCGCGCGCAGTCTGCGTTGCCCCTCGATCGCGCTCCGCGGGTCCTGCTGGCCGAGGACAATCCGATCAACCAGCGGATCACCGAGCGCATGCTGCACAAGCTCGGTTGTCAGGTCGTGATCGTGGACGACGGGACCAAGGCGCTCGCAGCCGCCTGCGCGCAGGCGTTCGATCTCGTGCTGATGGACTGCCAGATGCCGGCGATGGACGGCTACGAGGCGACGCGCCGCATGCGCGCGGACGGTCTCGACGTCCCGGTCGTGGCCCTGACCGCCAACGCCCTCGAGAGCGACCGCGAACGCTGCCTCGCCGCCGGCATGGACGACCTCGTCGGCAAGCCGGTCAAGTTCAGCGCCCTCGAGGAGGTCCTGCGGCGCCATGCATCCGGTGGTAGCGCAGCCGGTTGAGCCGGTGCCGCGGTGGATCCCGGGATGCCGACAGGACGGGGAAGTGGAGCCGGTGCCGTCGTGGGCTAAGGTGATCAGCCTTGCTCCGCGATTCCTTCCAGAGACCACTGCGCAACCTGCGCCTCTCGGTCACCGACAAATGCAACCTCCGCTGCGCCTACTGCATGCCGGAAGAGGAATACGCATGGCTGCCGGACCCGAACATCCTGAGCTACGAGGAGATCTCGGCGCTCGTCGACAACTTCATCGGGCTCGGCGTGCGCAAGGTCCGCCTGACCGGGGGCGAGCCGCTCGTGCGGCGTGATCTGCCGGAGCTGGTCCGCATGCTCGCCGCGAAATCACAGATCGAAGACCTGGCGATCACGACGAATGGCGTCCTGCTGCGCGAGCAGGCGGCTGTGCTCAAGGACGCCGGCATGCAGCGCGTGACCATCAGCCTCGACACGCTCGATCCCCTCCGCTTCAAGCGGTTGACGCGTCGCGACACCCATGGTCGCGTGCTGGAGGGCATCGCCGCCGCGCGCGCGGTCGGCTTCGTCGGCACCAAGCTCGACACCGTGGTCCTGCGCGGCGTCAACGCCGACGAGTTGATCCCGCTGCTCGAGTTCGCCCGCGCACATGCCTGCGAGCTGCGGTTCATCGAGTACATGGACGTCGGTGGCGCGACCCGCTGGTCGTCCGAGCAGGTGGTTTCGCGCGCCGAGATCCTCGAAGTGCTCGGCCGGCACTACGGCCCGATCCGTGCGTTCGGCGAACCGAGCTCGGCGCCAGCGGAGAGGTTCGTGCTCCCGGATGGATTGGTGTTCGGGATCATCGCGTCGACGACCGCGCCGTTCTGTGCGACCTGCGATCGTGCGCGGTTGACGGCTGATGGGATGTTCTTCACCTGTCTCTATGCGCGCACGGGGCTCGACCTGCGTGCGGCACTACGCCGTGGTGCTGCGGACCATGAGCTTGCGGCGTTGATTGCGGGTACCTGGAGCCGTCGCGTGGATCGCGGTGCCGAGGAGCGCTTGCGGTTGCATGCCCGTGGTCCGCTGGCGGCGAAGGCGGAGTTGCAGAGGGATCCGCGGTTGGAGATGCACACGCGGGGG
>CAZSKV010000784.1:0-1608 GCA_964607495.1 uncultured candidatus Brocadiaceae bacterium | reverse complement strand
GCCCGAGGCGGCGCGCTCGATCAGGTTCAGCGCGAACGAGGTCTTGCCCATGGACGGACGTGCCGCGAGGATCACGAGCTCGCCCGGTTGCATGCCCGCGGTCAGGTCGTCGAGGTCGTCGAAGCGGGTCGCGACGCCGGTCAGCCTGCCGGCCCGTTCCCGCAGCCGGTCGATCCGCTCGAAGGTGTCCTGCATGATCGTCGAGATCGACAGGACTTCGCTCTGCACGCCGAGGCGGGCGATCTCGAAGATCCGCCGCTCGGCCTCGTCCAGCAGTTCCTTGGTGTCCTTGGCGTTCTCGTAGGCCAGCCGCGACACGTCCAGGCAGATCTCGAGCAGGCGGCGCTGGATCGCCTTCTCGCGCACGATCTCGGCGTGGTAGGACACGCCGGCCGCAGACAACACGACCGCGGCGATGTCGAGCAGGGCGTCGCGGCCGCCTACCTCATCGAGCTGCCCGCGGCGCGACAGCTCCTCTTCGATCGCGATCGGATCGGTGTGCGACTTCTTGTCGTTGGAGGTGATGATCGCCTCGAAGATCCGCTGGTGTGCCGGCAGATAGAAGTCCTCCGGCTTGAGCACCTGGCTGATGTCGCCAACGGACTGGGAGTCGAGCAGCAAGGCACCGAGCACGGCGCGCTCGGCTTCGACATTGCGCGGCACACCCCGTCCTTCGGACGGGAAGTTGAAGTCGACCATCGGGGTCACCCCTCCCGGGTGAGTCATGCGATCAGCTGGCAGAGCGAAGAGGGAGGACGAAGGAGCAAGGGGATGCCGCGACCGCCCGGCACGGCATCGCAGAGACGACGAGACTGAGCAGGCGGTGTCTGTAGCCGGCTGCGTGCAGTGCGCAAGCCACGCCTTCGTGGAGAAGCGTGGAGAACTCTGTGCAAAATGCAGAACTCATGCGCCACTCGACCAGCAGGCGCGCAAAAAAAAACTGCGCGCCGGCCGCACGCGAACCACGGCATCCCGATCGGCACGTGGACTACTCTCCGGGCAGTTCCTGCTGCAACACGCGTGCCTGCGCGCTCTCCGGATCGAGCTGCACCACGCCACGGGCCGCGAGGGTTTGCAACAGCTCCTCGGCCTCCTCGTAGCGGACGCGCAGGCGGTTGCGCAGGAATGCGGCATTCGCCCGTCTCGAGGTCACGACCAGCCGCGTGGCTTCCGCAATCAGCCGTTCGTCACTCGCGATCCCGCCGAAGAGCGAACCCTGGCGGGTCGCGGCCCGGCCCTCGGGCCGCGGGATCTCGATCGTCGGCTCGGCCTCGGCGGCAGCGGGCTCCGGGAGGGGTTCGGCCGCCGTCCCGGGTTCTGGTTCGGGCTCCCCCGGCACGGCACCGGCCACGGCCGGCTCGAGGAGCACGAACTCGTCGCGAGCCAGGTCCGGTTCGGCCGCTGCAGCCGGCTCCGGCTTCGGCTCTGGCTCTGGCTCTGGCTCTGGCTCCGGCGCCAGGGCCGCGCGCGCGGGTGGCTCGGCCGGCGGAGCCAGGTCGGCAGGCGGCTCCGGCGTGGTGATCGGCTCGACCTGCGGTACGTCGTCGAGCGACACGCGCATGCGGCTGCGCCAGGACACGCGCGTCTCCCGCGGCTTCGTCGCGGGGA
>CAZSKV010000783.1:0-1581 GCA_964607495.1 uncultured candidatus Brocadiaceae bacterium | reverse complement strand
CTCCGTCCGCCCGCGATCTCCCGATCGCCGCGCGGATCTCGTCGAGTGCCTCCCGGCGCCGCTCGAACGCGCTCCAGCGTCGATCGCAGACGAGGCCGAGCTCGCGGCCGCACGCCGTCAATCGCTCGTCCGCGTTGTCGGCACGGAGCCGCAGCCGATGCTCGGCGCGGCTCGTGAACATCCGGTACGGCTCGCGCGGGTTCACGCGGCAGAGGTCGTCGATCAACACGCCGATGTAGGCGGTCGCGCGGTCGAGGATCAGCGGGGCCTCGGCGCGCACGAAGCGCGCGGCGTTGATTCCGGCGACGATGCCCTGGGCGGCGGCCTCCTCGTAGCCGGAAGTGCCGTTGATCTGGCCGGCCGCGAACAGGCCGCGCACGTCGGCGACGTGCAGGTCGGCGCGCAGCTGGTCGGTGCAGAGGTGGTCGTACTCGACCGCGTAGCCGTGGCGCAGGATGCGGACCGCCTCGAGTCCCGGGATCGTGCGCAGGAACCGCTCCTGCACCTCCTGGGGCAGGCTGGTCGAGAGTCCATTGGGGTAGATCTCCGGCGCGCCGCGACCCTCGGGTTCGAGGAACACGAGATGGTGGTCCTTGTCGGCGAAGCGCATCACCTTGTCCTCGACCGACGGGCAGTAGCGCGGTCCGGTCCCGACGATCCTGCCGGCGTACATCGGCGAGAGGTGCGCGTGCGCGGCGATCAGTTCGTGCGTGGCCCTGGTCGTGCGCGTGACCCAGCACACCACCTGTTCGACTTCGAGACGGGCGGTGCGGAACGAGAACGGGCGTGGATCGGCATCGCCGTGCTGCACCTCGAGCCGCTGCAGATCGATCGTCGCGCGGTCGAGGCGGGCTGGCGTGCCGGTCTTCAACCGTGCGAGCCGCAGGCCGAGTGCCCGCAGGCCGGTGGAGAGCGCGCTGGCCGCCCCCTCGCCGAACCGGCCACCGGGGGTCTCCCACGTGCCGGCGAAGAGCGTCCCGCCGAGGAAGGTGCCCGTGGTCAGCACGACGGCTGGCGCCGCGAGCGTGCTGCCGTCCGCGAGTTGGAGGCCCTGCACCTGCGTGGCGCCGCCCGCCTGCCGCGCGAGGATGCCTACGGCCTCGCCGGGAACGACCTGCAACCCCGGCTGGGTCAGCACGCGGCGCAGCATCGAGGCGTTGTAGGCGTGGCGATCGCACTGCGCGCGCGGCGAGCGCATCGCCGGGCCCTTGCTCGTGTTCAGGAGCTTGAACTGGATCCCGGTCTCGTCCGTGCACAGAGCCATCTCGCCGCCGAGCGCATCGATCTCGCGCACCAGCTGGCCCTTCGCGATCCCCCCGATCGCCGGGTTGCAGGACATGCGGCCGATGCCGGCCGGATCGAGCACCACCATCGCCGTGCGCCGGCCGAGCCGCGCGCTCGCGAGCGCGGCCTCGGCGCCGGCGTGACCGCCACCGATCACGACGACCTCGAAATCACCGGCATGGCCCATGGCTGGTTGCCGCGATCTTCGCCGCCGCGCACCCGTCGTGGGAAGCCGCAACTGCCCTCGCCCCGCCATCACCGCACACGCCCGGAGGGGGCCCGTGCCGACATCCCCCT
>CAZSKV010000782.1:0-3134 GCA_964607495.1 uncultured candidatus Brocadiaceae bacterium | reverse complement strand
GCGCGATCCTGAAGGGCGGCATCCGCCTGCCCGACCTCTCGGCCGAGCACGTGTTCGTCGGCGCGCCCGGCCTCGCGCTGATCGACCTGCACAATGGGTCGTTCGGCCGGCCGCGGCCGCGTGACCTCGCGCGGCTCCTGCGGCGCTTCTCGCGTTCGGTGCGGGACCTCGCGCTGCCGCGCCTCTCGGCGTTGCGCTTCGCGCGGCGCCTGATCGCGGCGGCGGGCCTGTCGGCGCATGCGCGCGCGATCCTCGCGCGGGTGCCGCCGTTCGACACGCACGGCCGCTACGACCTCGCCGGCAAGAGCCGGGCCTACGGCCGGCGCTCGCGCTCGCGCCACGAGCAGGAGCTGGCGCTGCTGCGCCGCGCCTGGCCGGGCAGCCCTGGCGAGTTGTGGCTCGATGTCCCCTGCGGCGGCGGCCGCGTGCGGACCTTCCTCGAGACCGCGCTCGGCGTGCGCACGCTCGGGATCGACCGGTCCCGGGCGATGCTCGGCGAGGACCCCGCGGCGCGCGCGCGCGTGCTCGCCGAGGCCATCGCCCTGCCGATCGCGGATCGCGCCTGCGCCGGCACGCTCGTGTTCCGCTTCCTGCACCACTTGCGGGCGGTGGAGGCCCGCATGGTCGTGCACGAGGCCTGCCGCGTCGCCAAGGACCACGTGGTCGTCAGCTTCTTCCACCCGGTCTCCGTCCACGGGGTCGTGCGGCGCATCGCCGCCCGGGTGACCGGCAGGGCGCCGACGCGCTTCGCGTTGCTACCGCACCGCCTGCAGAGCTGGATGTGGGAGGAGGGGTTCGTGCTCGCGGACTGGGCCGCGCAGCGGCCCTACTGCCGCGACCTGTGGCTCGGCGTGTTCCGGCGCGCCTGCGTGCGCTGAACGGCCCCGCCACGCCCCGCGGACCGGCAGCCGCGCGGGCAAACGCCTTGCCAGGTCACTTCGGGCGCCGGCGTCCGGCTTCGAGCTTGTCGAGACCGAGCTTGTCGTCGCCGGAATCACCCTCGCCTTCGTCCCCGAGCACCTTGCCGAGAGCCGAGGCCAAGGCCGTGTGGTCGTCGTTCGCGTTCAACGCGTCGAAGGCCTCCTGCATGCTCTCGTCGATCCCGAGCCCGTCCTCGGGCACCGCTTCGAGGTCGCCTTCGGCCACGATCACGCCGCTCTTCGCGAAGCGGACGAGCATCTGGTAGACCTCCGGCAGCGGCAGGCCCATCGCATCCACGAGCTGGCTGGGCGAGGTCTCGCCGTTGATCTGCGCGAGCATCTTGATCTCGAGCACCCCGAGGTCCATCGACGAGATGCGCGCGAACATGTCCGGAACCGGCTCCACGGGGGCCGCGGGGTCGGGGAAGGCCTTCGCGAGCGTGCGCCAGTCGTCGATCCGCTTGCTGCCCTCGAGCAGGATCGGCGTCACGCCGAGGCGCAGGTTCAGTTCCTTGACGTGGGCCGGCAGGTCGTTGCTGCGCCGGTAGAAGAACGTGCAGGAGGTCTGGTCACGCAGGAAGTCGTGGATGACTTCCTCGCCGAGCACGCGCATCATGCCGCGCAACTCGTCGGGCTTGAAGAAGCCCAGCTCGCGCAGGGCCAGGAACATCGGCACGCTCTGGTGGGCGTGCATCTGCTCCGCCTGCTGCAGCATCTCGCCGGAGATCTCGCGGTACTTCATCCGGTTCGAGCTCGGCAGCACGCGCCGGATCATGTGGTGGGGATCGAGGAACGCGACCAGGCCACGGTCCATCCAGATGTCGATCCGGTTGTCGGCCTTCTCGAGCACGAGGCAGCCCGAGTGCTTGCCGGCCGCGAGCATCTGCATGACCTCCTCGACCGAGATGAAGTCGGCGCGTCCGGCGAAGCTGTAGTCGCAGGTGCCTGCCTCGAGGATCGCCCGGTCGAGGGCGGACGCGAACTCGGCGAGGGCGCCCCCCGCCAGCCAGGTGCCGATCAACCACTCCGCGACCTTGATCTCCTGGCGCGCGTCCTGGGAGCGCAGGAACTCGCGCAGACCCTTGCGCAGCCGCGCGAAGAGCACCTCACCCAGCAGGTCGCGCGTGTCGTTCTTGGTGCCGACCATCGTCAGCTTGCGCTTGACGAGTTCCTTGGCCTTCTGGTGGAAGTGCTCGAACTCCTCCTTGGCCTCGTTCTCGTTGCGCTGCGTGATCAGGTCGACCAGCGTGCACAGCCGGAGCTTCAGGTCCGCAGCGAGGGGATCGCCGCCTGATTCCTGGGGTGCTGGCTTGGACTTGCTCATGGAAGCGGAGGTGTCCCGACTTTCGACAATCGCGGACCTTCGCCTTGACCAGGAAGCAGGACTTTTGCGCCGGAGACTGCCGCGGCAAGATGGGCGGCATGACCGCGCGCGCGTGCGGGCTCGCCCTGCTGCTGTTGTCAGCCGGGGGCCTGGCCCAGGATCGGGACCCGGAATCGGCGGCCACCTGCGGCCAGTGCCACAAGGACCAGTTCCGCGAATGGCAGGGGCACGGCCATGCCACGGCCTGGACCAACCCGGTCTACCAGCAGGCGCTCAAGAGCAAGTCCAAGCCAGAGAGTTGCCACGCCTGCCACATCCCCGCCGCCGTGCTCGAGCGGCTCGGCCATCGCCCCCAGGCGCGGCCGCGGCTGCGCGACGAGGGCGTGAACTGCGTCGCCTGCCACCGCGTCGGCGAGACGATGCACGGACCCTTCGAGTGCAAGACCGATGCCCATGCCACCGAGAAGAACCCGGCCTTCGTCGGTGGCGGCAGCAGCTCCCTGTGTGCTTCGTGCCATGCGACCAAGATCGGACCGGTGTTGCCGGTCGCGAAGGACTTCGCCGAGAGCGGCCTCGCGGAGAAGGGCAAGACCTGCGCCGGCTGCCACATGCCCGAGGTCGAGCGGCCGCTCGCGTTCAGCCTCGCGACCGGCAAGCCGGTGGGAGAGCCGCGCAAGAGCCGGGAACACCGGATCCTCGGCCCAGACGATCCTGAGTTCGTGGCCAAGGCCTTTGCGCTGACCGTGCAGGCCACGGCCGCCGAGATCCGCGTGACCGTGCGCAACGAGGCCGGGCACCGGGTGCCAGGGCTGACCCTGCGCAAGTTCGTCGTGCGTCTGCGGCAGTTGACCGCCGACGGCAAGGAAGCCCGCCGCGAGAAGGACCACGAG
>CAZSKV010000781.1:0-3906 GCA_964607495.1 uncultured candidatus Brocadiaceae bacterium | reverse complement strand
CGTTCTTGTTGAGCCACGCTACGTCGATCTCGATGTCGAAGTGCCCGATGTTGCAGACGATCGCGTCGTTCGGCAGCTTCTCCAGGTGCTCACCGCGCACGATGTCGCGGCAGCCGGTCGTCGTGACGACGATGTTCGCCGTGTGCACGACGTCCTCGAGCGTCGTGACCTGGTAACCCTCCATCGCCGCCTGCAGCGCGTTGATCGGGTCGATCTCGGTGATCACGACCCGCGCGCCGAAGCCCTTGAGGGCCTGCGCGCAGCCCTTGCCGACGTCGCCGTAGCCGGCGACGACCGCGGTCTTGCCGGCGATCATCACGCCGGTCGCGCGCTTGATGCCGTCGAGCAGCGACTCGCGGCAGCCGTAGAGGTTGTCGAACTTGCTCTTCGTGACCGCGTCGTTGACGTTGATCGCGGGCACTTTCAGCGTGCCGTCCTTGAGCCGCTTGTAGAGGTGGTGCACGCCGGTGGTCGTCTCCTCGGAGATGCCGCGGATGCCACTCAGGTACTGCGGGTACTTGTCGTGCACGAGGTTCGTGAGGTCGCCGCCGTCGTCGAGGATCATGTTCAGGGGCTGCCCATCGGCGAACACCAGCGTCTGCTCGATGCACCACCAGTACTCCTGCTCGGTCTCGCCCTTCCAGGCATAGACCGGGACGCCCGTCTTCGCGATCGCGGCCGCCGCCTGGTCCTGTGTCGAGAAGATGTTGCAGGAGCTCCACTGCACCTCGGCGCCGAGATCCCGCAGCGTCTCGATCAGCACAGCGGTCTCGGTCGTCATGTGCAGGCAACCCGCAATGCGCGCACCTTTGAGCGGCTTGCTGGTGCTGTACTTCTTGCGGATGGCCATCAGGCCCGGCATCTCGTTCTCGGCCAGCTGGATCTCCTTGCGGCCCCAGTCGGCGAGGTTGATGTCCTTGACCTTGAACTTCGGCTTGGTTTCGGCGTGTTGCATGTTCATTCCTTGTCTTGACTGACTCGTGGTTTGGCGGCCGCCGCCACGGGCTTGATCCCGTGCACGAGGAAGAGCGGCAGGGAAGCCTGCCGGCCGTCCTTTCCGGTCACCAGATAGCGATCGTGCAGGTCCTCGGCGACCAGGTCGGTGAACCCGGCCCGCGCGAGCGTCGCGAGCACCTGCTCCTTGCGCACGCCGAGGCGGAGGTCGCCGAGCAGGTCGCGCAACCATTCTTCGCCATGCGGCAGCAGGTCGGAGATCACGACGCGGCCCAGCGGCCGCAGGATGCGGAACAGCTCCGCCGCGACGCGGCGATCGTCGGCGAGGTGGTGCCAGACGAGGTTCGCGTAGGCGGCGTCGACTTCGCCGGAGGCGAGCGGCAGCGCTTCGAGCTCGCCTTGCCGGAACTCCACCCGCTTGCCGACGCGGCGGCGTGCCTGCGCGAGCATCTGCCGCGAATGGTCGACGCCGATCACTTCGGCGCCGCGCGCGGCAAGGAACTCGGCGAGGAAGCCGGCGCCACAACCGAGATCCGCGATGCGCAAGCCCCGCGGCACGAGCGCGGCGTAGACCTCGGCGCGCAAAGAGCCCGAGCTCCAGCTCTGCAGCGAACCGTGCCAGCTCGGCGCGAGGCGATCGTGCGTGCTGCGGCTCTTTTCGCGCCGCTGCTCGAGGACCGATTCGACCGCCGCGACGTCGCGCTGGCCGTCGTCGGTCTCGATCCAGGGGCGCAGGACGGCGGCGAACAGGGCCTTGCTCAGGGCCCCGTCGTCCCCCGGATCGACGAGACGGTAGAAGCTCCAGGTGCCCTCGCGCCGGTCCGCGACGATGCCGGCCCGCTTCAGCAGCGCAAGGTGGTTGCTGGTCCGGCTCTGCGCGCAGCCGGTGATCGCGACCAGTTCCTGGACCGAGAGCTCGGCGGCCGCCAGCAGCGCGCACAGCCGCAGCCGCGTCGCGTCGGCGAGCAGTTTCAGCGTGTGCGGCAGGGTCGTCGCGGGGGCCATCGGCGATATATCAGCATATCCTGATATATCGATCAAGAGCCCTGCGGAGGTTCAGCCCTTCTTGGGCTTGGGCGGCTTCTGCGGCTTGGTCTTCGGTGCGGCCGGGGCATCGCTCCCCTCGAGCCAGTCGCTGCGCCGGCCCAGAGTCACCGGGCGGTCCTTCGCATCCGCGACCTGGTAGCCCACCCAGTAGGCGAGCCGCGCGCAGCGCTCCATCTTGGCGGCGTCCAGCTTGTCGGGGTGGTCGGTCACCATGTGGTAGTCCTCGTGCTCCCCGTCGCAGAAGAACACCACCGGGATGTCGTGCTTGGCGAAGTTGTAGTGGTCGCTGCGGGTGTAGTACTTGTCACCCGAGCGCAGGCCGAGGCCGAAGTGGGTCGCGAGCTTCGCCGCGTCGCGGGCGATCGTCGAGTACTGCTCGTGCTGATGGCTCGGACAGATGCCGATCTCGTCGGGGCCCGATTCGGGACCCGAGCGGCCGATCATGTCGGTGTTGACATTCGCGACGATCTGCTCGAGCG
This sequence comes from uncultured candidatus Brocadiaceae bacterium, assembly GCA_964607495.1. Classification (GTDB taxonomy): domain Bacteria; phylum Planctomycetota; class UBA1135; order UBA1135; family UBA2386; genus CAZSKV01. The sequence continues at coordinate 1,426 of CAZSKV010000781.1, read as the reverse complement.
GCCAGGTCGGATGCGCCGCGAAGAAGGCCGAACCCCAGAGCCCGAGTTCCTCGCCCGACACGGCCAGGAACACGACCGAGCGCTTGGGCCGCTTGCCGCCCTTGCCGAAGGCCTGCGCGATGCCGAGCAGGCCCGCGGTGCCCGAGGCATTGTCATCGGCGCCGTTGAACACCTCCCCATCCATCCGCAGGCCGACATGGTCCATGTGCGCGGAGAACACGATCGCTTCCTTCGCGAGCTGCGCGTCGCTGCCGGGCAGCACGGCCACGACGTTGCAGGCCCGCGCCTTGTCGTCGACCGTGATCGCGAGCGCGAGCCGGCCCGGGACCGGTGCCTGCTTGCTCGCGGGCGCAGGCTTCGCTGCCGGCTCGGCATCGTCGTCGTCTTGGGCCTTTGGCGCCTTGAGTGCCTCCGGGTCGTGCCCCAGCGCCAGGATCAGCTCACGGGCCTGCTTCGGGGCGACGAACACGCCGGGAATCCGCGCTTGCATCATCGCGGCCAGGCCACCCATCTGGTCGCCGCCAAGGTCCTTCTGCGTCGATTTGGCGGGCGACATCACGTCCTTGCCGGGCTGCAGGCCGACGTAATTCAACACGTTCAGGAGCGGCGAATTCGGATCGAGGATGCAGAACACGGCGGCCTTCGCCCCCTGCTTGCCCAGGCGATCACCGATCTGCTTGACCCTGGTCATCGACATCATCGCCATGCCGAATTGCTGCTCGATCCCTGCCCCCGAGACCGTGGGCGTGCGCACGACGACGACCGGGATCACCTTGCTCAGATCCTGACCCTCCGGTACTGCGCCACCCGGAAACCAGCCCATCTCACCCTCGATCTCGACCGTGCGCGTCTTGCGCGGCGCGACCACGGCGATGCCCTGGGTCAGCTCGAGGCGCCTGGCATCCGTGCCGACCGTCAGCGTCGTCTTCTGCAGATCGAGGCTCGTCCGCACGAGGTCGTACCACTGCAGCCAGTCGTGCTTGCCGCCGGCCTTCTGGTCCCCGAGCGCCTTCAGGTCCCCAAGCGGCTGCAGGCCACAGCTCTCGAAGTGCTTCGCGATGTACTGCGCGGCCGCGATCTGGCCCGGACTCCCGGTCAGGCGCCCGCCGCGCTCGTCCGCGGCCAGGAAGTCCGCATGCGCTTGCAGGGCTTCCCGCGTGATCTGCGCCATCCCGGCCGGCGCACCGCTCGGCAGTGCCGCCTTGGCGGGCATCTGCTTGGACTCGGGGGACTGCGCCAGCAAGGCGGTCGAGAGGCAGAGAACGAACAGCGAGCGTGGCGAACGGATCATCAGGTCTCTTCGGGTGGTTCGAACCGGATGGTAAACGTGGCCGTCTCCATCCGCTTTCTTGTTGTAGGACATCCCTGATGGCCTCGGATCCGCACCCCGATCCTCGTCTCGACCGCCGCCAGGCCCTCGGCTGCC
>CAZSKV010000780.1:0-6510 GCA_964607495.1 uncultured candidatus Brocadiaceae bacterium | reverse complement strand
GCCACGCACCCGCACGCGCACCGGCCAGGCCGCGGTCTCGACCTCGAGGTGCAGCGCCTGAGGCAGGGCCTGCAGCACGACGCGCGGCAACCGCGCCTCGCGCCCGCGCGCGGCCGAGCGCAGGGTGTCGGCGAGGAAGCCGGCGTAGCGTTGGTCCGCGCTCCAGGTCCCGACGCCCGGCAGCAATTCGCTCGCGAGCGCCAACACGCGGCCGAGTCCCTGGTCCCAGGCCGCGAGCAGCGGGGTGCCCTCGCCCGTGGTCAGCGGTGCGGTGGCGCCCGCGCGCAGCTTCGTCGCCACCAGGCCAGGAACCGGCGGCAGCGCGTCGCCGCCCAGGGCCTGCGTCAGGTCGAAGCCCGGCGTGATGCTCAGCACCTGCGCCGCTTCGCTCTTGGCCGAGAGCGGCGAGGTTTGCGGCTCCTTGAAGCGCAGATCCGGCAGCTGGAAGCGGGACGGACAGGCGTAGAAGCGGCCGCGGCCCCACTGCGCGAGGTTCACGAGGAACGGGGAGTTGCCCTGGGGGCCGATCAGCACGGTGTTCACCTGGATTCCCGACTCCGCCATCTTGCGCGCGAGTTGCTCGAAGGGCCCCTGCTCGACGCCGCCGTCGGTCAGCACGAGCACGTGCTTGAAGCGCGTGCGCGCGGTCAGCAACGCGTAGTAGGACTCCTCGAGCGCGGCATAGATGATCGTGCCGCCTCCGGCCTGCAGGCGGTTCAGCGCGCGCGTGATCTCGATCGCATTCGCCGCCGGCTGCAACGGCGCCGCCCAGCGCTTGCTGCCGTAGAACTCGACGATCCCGACCTTGTCGTGCGGCAGCAGGCGCTGGATCGCGAGGCGCGCGACCTCCTTCGCGAGTTCGATCCGCGCGCCGCCCATCGACCCCGAGGTGTCGAGCACGATCACGAGCCCGACCGAAGGGTCGCGCCGCTCCTCGCGCGCCGGCATGTCGACCGGCAGCAGATCGCGCAGCGGCGAATCCGCGTAGCCGCCGGGGCCGAGATTCTGCTCGCGGCCGGCGAGCACCAGGCCGAGGCCGTGTTGCAGCACCTGCTGCCGCGCGAGCTGCTGCAGCTCGGTGCTCCAGGCACTGGCCGGCACGTCGTCGGCGAGCAGCACCAGGGCCTGCTCCAGGTCGGCGGCCACGAGGGCCTCGGGGGCCAGCGTGCGCACCGCGAAGCCGTACGGCGCGAGCGTCGCCGCGAGCGGGCTCGTGCCGCTGCGCAGGTGCAGCAGGGGCAGCGGGCCCTCGACCAGCAGCGCGGTGCGCTCGGCCTGTCGCGCGTGGTCGACCTGGCCGCCGCTGACCAGCTCCGTGTGCAGCACCGCGATCCCGTCGCGCGGCGGCAGCACGCTGAGCACGTGTTCACTGCGGCCGGCCGGCACCTGCAGCGGCGCCTGCGCCAGCACCTGCTCGCCCGCGCGCACGCGCAGCAACGCCGCCTGGGCCGCCGGGGCCTCGACCACCGCGCGCAGGCGGATGCGCTCGCGGCTGGACGCGCGCGGTGGATGCGTGACGGCGAGCAGCCGCAGCGGCGCCGTGGCCGGCGTGAGGCGCAGGTGCAGCGGCAGGCCGCGCAGTGCCAGCGCGGCCGAGAGCTCGCGGGCGTCGGCACCCAGGCTCCTGCCGTCGCCGCAGAGCAGGATCGCGCCGGGTTCGGCCTGCGCGACCTCGGCCATGGCCAGGGCCAGCGCCCGCGCCGGGTCGGCCGTGTCCGCGACCTCGACGAAGCGGTCCGCAACCGGGGCGCGCTCGCGCCAGGCCAGGATCGTGGCCCGGGCTGCGGCCGCGGCCGGTGGTGCCGCATCGGCCGCGAGGCTCGTGATCGCGACCCGCGTGCCGCGCGGCTGCGCCGGCCAGTGCGGGCCGGCGAGGGCGACGACCAGCGCGGCCGCGGCGAGGCCCTGCAGCAGGCTGCCGCGGTGGTGGCGGAGCAGCCAGCAGCCCAGCGCGCAGGCGAGCAGCAGCCAGAGCCAGTGCGGCGTGGCGAAGCTCATGGGATCCGTCCCCTGGCATGCAGCAGCGCGTCGGCCGCGAGCCCGACCAGCGCGAGCGCGAGCGCCAGCCAGAGCGCGTCGAGCCCGGCAGCGAGACCTGGCGGCGTCGCGGCCGTCGGCGTGACCGGCCAGGGCGACGCGGCCGCGAGCGGACCGTCGGCGACGACCACGCGATACGCGCCGTGCACCGGGGCGACCTGCATCGCGCCGACCGCGAGCGGCGCCGCGGCGATCGCCGGGATGTCGCGCTGGTCGCCGCGCGCCGCGGGTGCTGCCTGCGCGCGATCGGCGAGCAGGCGCAGCGCGCCGAGCACGAGCACCGGAGCGTCGATGTGTCCGGCCTCGGCGAGGAGCCACGCACAGATGCGGACCTGGCCCTGCCGGCTCGCGACCAGCGGCGCCTGGCTTGTCGCGTCGCGGACCCAGACCACCTCGTCTGGCGCGGGCGCGAGGGCCGCAGCCTTGCGCCGGCGGTCGCGCAGCGAGAGGGCGAAGGGCGCGTCGTCCGTGAGCAGCGGCTCGCGCATCGCCGAGCCGACGCCGGCTTCGACCAGGAGTGTCGGCACGTCGGGTCGCGTGCGCGTGGTCTCGATCCGCAGCTGCGCGGACTCGGCCGGGGCCAGTTGGAACAGCGGCTCGGCGGCGAGTGCGAGCGGCACGGACTCCGGCAGGCCTGCGGCCACGAACACCGGGATCGGGGTGGCGGGCGGCGGTGGCGCCGGGGACGGGATGGCCGCGGCCTGCCCGCCCGCGCGCACCTGGCGCGTGAGCCCGATCGCGCCGAGCTGCGGCGGCAGGTCGGCCGGGCCGCCGAGCAGCAGCACCTGATCTCCCGCGCGCAGCGCCTCCCGTGCGGTGGCCAACGCGGTCACGAGCCCGCCGCCGCCGCCGGTGGCGACGAGCCCCTGCGCGCGCTCGCGCAAGCGCAGCGGCGCCTCGCCGGCGCGCCAGAGCGGGATCACGCCGGCCTGCCAGGCGAGCACGCGGCCGCGCGGCCCGAGGCCGGCCGCTGCCAGGCCGGCCGCGGCGTCCACGTGCGCGGGCAGCACTTCGCCGGCGGCCGCGCCACTGGCGTCGAGCAGCACCCAGCGCGACGGACCGTCGTGCGCGAGCTGCGGCTCCGCGAACGCGAGCCAGCACAGCCCGAGCGTCACCAGGGCCAGCAGGTAGGCGAGCAGGCGCCGGGGCGAGCCGAAGAGTACGCGCGGCCGCGCCGGCGCCGCCGCCTGCGCGAAGAAGAGCAGGGTCGGCACGGTCACGCGGCGCAGGCGCACGCGCAACCAGTGCAACACGAAGAGCGCGGCGGCGACCGCGGCGAGACCGGCGGCGAAGGCCGGCCAGCTCAGGGCGGAGAGGCTCACGCGCGCAACACTCCTTGTTCGAACACCGTCGCCAGCTGCGGCAAGAGCGGCGCTGCCGACGAGAGCAGCAGCTGCCCGGCGCCGCGGCGGCGCAGCTCCTCTTCGATCCTGGCGCCGAACCCGGCGTAGGCGGTGGCGTAGCGGTCGAGCAGCGCCTCGTCGACCTCCAACGCGAGCGCCTGGCCGGTCTCGCTGTCGACGACTTCGAGCTCGCCCTGCAGCGCGGGGCGGGCTTCGTCGGCGTGCACCGGCCGCACGAGCAGCAGCTGGTGAGGCAGCCCGGCGAGCGCCTGCAGCACCGGTTCGATGCCGCGCGGGTCGTAGAGATCCGAGATCAAGACGCACAGGCCGCGGCGCAGTCGCCGGTGCGCGAACTGGCGCAGGTGCTCGACGATCCGCGTCTCCCCGCCCTCGGGCAGGCGCTCGAGGTACTCGAGCAGCCGGCTGAACGCATGCCGGCCGGTGCTGCCCGGCAGCGGTGTCAGCGGCTCTGCCGCGAAGGGATGCACCGCGACCCGATCCATGTGCTGCAGCGCGATGAACGCGAGCGCGGCGGTGGCCTGGGTCGCGAGCAGGCTCTTGCTCGCCACGCCCTTGGGCCCTTGCAGCATCATGCTGCGGCTGCGATCGAGCAGGAAGTAGACCGGCAGATCCTGCTCCTCGAGGTAGATCCGCACGAAGAGCCGGTCGAGGCGCTGGAAGATCGGCCAGTCGACCGCGCGGATGTCGTCACCCGGCGTGTAGGGGCGGACGTCGGTGAACTCGATCCCCGGTCCCTTGGCCCGCGAGCGCTGCTCGGCGGTCCTGCCGCCGGCGGGCACGTTGCGCGCGAGGATGCGCAAGGACTCGAGGGCGTGCAGGAACTCGGGAGGAAAGAGGGGTGGCACGGATTGTGGGGGCGCAAACGCTACGTGAGCGGGCCGCCCGCGCCCAGAGGGGGCGCCGCGTTTGCCTGGCGCGCCGCGCCGGATCACTCGGCGCGCACCGCCTCCGCCACCTCGTCCACCCCGATCCCGAGCACACACACCGGCGCCGGACAATTCCGCAGACCGCAGGGCCGGCAGGGCGTCTCGTGCCAGAGCACCCGATGCCCGGGGCCGCGCGGCCCGTAGAGCGCGGGGTCCTTCGGTCCGAAGAGCGCGACGACGCGCGTGCCGGCCGCCGCTGCGAGATGCAGGGGTCCGGTGTCGGCGGCGACCACGACGCGCGCCTGGCGGTAGGCGGCCGCGAGGCCGAGCAGGCCGAGCTCCTTGCCGGGGATCGGCAGGACGCCGGGCGCGAGGGCGGCGATCGCGGCGAACAACGCTTCTTCGCCTGGACCGAAGCTGACGCCGACCGCCCAACCGGCCGCGCCCAGACGCTGCGCGAGCGCGGCGAAGTTCGCGACCGGCCAGCGCTTGAACGGCGCGAAGGCGCTGGTGCCCGGGTGCAGTGCGACGCGCGGCGCCTGGCTCGCGGGCCAGACCTGCACGGGCTGCGCGGGTGCCGGCAGCAGCGGCGCGGCCGGGGCGCCGGAGAGGCCGAGCTCGCGCAGCAGCGCATGGCCACGGTCGGCCCGGTGCGGCAGCGGCACGGGCAGCGTGACCGCGCGCGTGTAGACGCGCCAGGCGCCTTCGCGCGCGGCCGGGGGGGCGAAGCCGAGCTTGGCCGGGCTCCTGCTGAACGCGACCTGCAGCGCGCTCTTCAGGTTGCCGTGCAGGTCCAGCACCGCGTCGTAGGCTGTCGCGCGCAGGCGCAGCAGCGCGCCGAGCACCGCGAGCTTGTGCCGGCGCGGGAACACCAGCACACGCTCGATCTGCGGGTGGCCCTGCAGCACGCCGGCGAAGCGGTCCTCGACCAGGAAGTCGACTGCGACGTCGGGGCGCTCGCGCTTGAGCGAGGCCAGGGTCTCGAGCGCGAAGAGCACGTCGCCGAGCGCCGACAGGCGGATCAGCAGCACGCGGGCGTTCTGGCGCAGCGGAGCCGGCATCGGTGGGTGCAGGTTATCCGTGAGCGCAGGCCCTCGGTAGCATCCGCGACTCATGGACTCGTTCGTGCCCGACGGCTACGCGCTCCGCAGCGGACCTGCGGGCACGGCGATCGTGCGGGCCGACCTCGCCCACGTGCCGCTCGAGCGCTTCTGGGCGGCAGGCACGGCGCTCGCCGACGCCAAGGGCCGCGGTAGCGTGCAGATCCTCGAAGTGGCGCCCGGCCTGAGCGTCGTCGCGCGCGACTACCGGCGCGGCGGGGCCCTGCGCGCGCTGCTGCCGGACCGCTTCTTCGGCAAGGAGCGCGCCTACCGGGAGCTGGCGACGCTGTGCGCGCTGCGCGCCGCCGGCGTGCTCGCGGTCGAGCCGATCGCGGCGCTCGCGCAGGGGAGCGGACCGCTGACGCGCCTGCGTCTTTGCACTCGGCTGCTGGCCGATGCCCTGCCGCTGCCGCTCTTCGTCGCGCGGCAACCGCACCGCCGTCGCGAGGCGATCCGCGCGGCCGGCCGCGTGGTCGCCGCCGCGTTTGCTTGTGGCCTGCGGCACCCTGACCTGCATCCGGACAACCTGTTGGTGCTGGCGAGTGCGCGGCCGCTGCGGGTCGAGCTCGTGGATCTCGACCGCGCGATGCTGCGGCCGCCGCTGCGGCCGCGCGATCGCGACGCGATGCTCTTGCGCATGGCCCGCTACCTGGTGCGGCACCGGTTGCCGCACTCCCGCGCCGACCTGCTGCGCTTCGTGTTGGCCTTCGGCCTCACGGTCGCCGACTTCGCACGCCTGGGGCCGCCGCTCGCGCGGATGATCGCGCGCCACCAGCTGACCTGGCGTTCCTGACCCTCGTATCACCCTGAAGCCCATGCCGACCTGTCCCCGCCCGCTGCTCCTCTTCGTATTGCTCGCCGCGCTCCCCGCCCAGGACCAGGCCCTGTTCGACAAGCTCGCCTGGCGCGGCATCGGGCCGTTCCGCGGCGGCCGCTCGGCTGCCGTGACCGGCGTGCCGAATCAGCGCGACACGTACTACTTCGGCGGCACCGGCGGGGGCGTGTGGAAGACCACCGACGCGGGCAAGACCTGGGAATGCGTCTCCGACAAGTTCTTCGGCGGTTCGATCGGCGCGGTCGCGGTCGCGGACAGCGACCCGGCGACCGTCTACGTCGGTGGGGGCGAGGTGACCGTGCGCGGCA
>CAZSKV010000779.1:0-1902 GCA_964607495.1 uncultured candidatus Brocadiaceae bacterium | reverse complement strand
CCCATCAACACGGGAGAGTTGACGGCGCATGCGAGCTGTGGCGCCGTGACCAGCTGGGCGATGTTGTAGTGCCTGGCATAGTCGGCGGGATCACACTGCCAGTGCACCTGGAAACTCGTGTTGCAGGCTTCGAGCATCACGTTGTCGTGCGACAACTGGAACTCGTCGATCCCCTTGATCGCGGCCTCGAACTTGCCGTTCCGCAACGCGACCAGCATCCGGTTCAGCTGGTAGTAGCGCGGGATCGGTGTCATCCACTCGAGCCCGAGGTGGACCCGCTCGAGCGTCGGCAGGATGCCGCACATCAGGATCTGCGCATTCTCGGCCGCAGCAGCCTCCCTGACCTTCGCGAGCAGCTGATGGAGTTCACTCTCCATCTGCGACAGGCAATCGCCGCCGAACGCCTGCGGTGAGAGGTTCGCCTCGATGTTGAACTGGGCGAGCTCGGTCGTGAACGGCAGGCCCTTCAGGCGGTCCAGCACGCGCAGCACGCAGGCCTTCGGTCGCAGGTTCTGGTCGACGAGGAACAGTTCCTGCTCGGCGCCGACCCGGCGCACTCCCTTCTCGAACCGGTCTTCCGCGAGCATCGCCTCGAGCGCGTGGACGTCGTCGAGCAGCGCGCGCACGTATCCGCGCATCTGGATGTGGTCGAGCTCGTCGGTGATCTGGTTTTCGCCCATGGATTCTCGGATCACGGCGACGGACGCCGCCTGGGTCACGAGTCTACAGTGCGCGGCCTCGGGCAGGCCACGTCGAGGATGCCGAGCCGGGCCGCGGGAACCGGCGCCGGACGTCCGGATCGCCGGCCGGCCTGCTAGCCGGCCCAGAGCACGAGGTCCATCAACACCCGATCCCAGACCTCACGGATGGCCGCGCGCACGCGGATGCCATACGCGTGCGCTCCGGAACGATCGATCAGGTGGGCGCCAGCAAAGCGCCGGCAGCGGCCCTCGCCTGGCAGAGGCTGCAGCGTCACGAGTACCGGCTTGTGCAGATCCGTCTCTCCGCGCAAGTGACCGAGCACGAGTTCGACGACGACGTCGCCCGGACGCAGGCTGCCGAGGTCAACCGTGACCTCGGCATCAATGGTCTCCCCGACCTTGAAGTCGGCGAGATCTGTCACGTCCGCGGCGAGGATGCGGACCTCGCCGAAGCCGCGCCGGATCCGGCGGTGCTCCTCGTGCCGGAGGTGCAGGTTGTCTTCGCCCGTGCACAGTTCCTTGCGGCTCCTGCCAGCCGGGGAGTAGGCCAGCTCCTGGTACTCGCGCAGCATGCGCGCGCTGTCGAACACCGGGGCAATGGTCCGCAGCGCCTCGCGTGCGCGTTCGAGCCAACGCGTCGGCACGTCCTGGTCGCGCTCGAAGTAGAGCGGCACGATCGTGTCCTCGAGCAGGCGGTAGAGATGCGCACTGTCCATCTCGTCCTGCAATTGCTTGCTCGGCAGGACCTGGCTCGACCCGATCGTCCACCCATTCCTGCCGTCGGCGCCTTCGACCCACCAGCCGTCCGCGATCGAGAGGTTGAGCGCGCCGTTCGCGGCGGCCTTCATGCCGCTCGTGCCACTGGCCTCGAGCGGTCGGATCGGGTTGTTCAGCCAGATGTCGACCCCTGCGACCAGGTGGCGGGCGAGCTCGATGTCGTAGTCCTCGACGAAGTGGATCCTGCCGACGAACGCGTCGCTGCGCGTGAGCTCGGCAACGCGACGGAGGATGTCCTGCCCCTCGCGGTCGTGGGGATGCGCCTTCCCGGCGAAGACGAGGCGCACCGGGCGCGCCTTGTCGCCCAGGAGGCGCTCGAGACGCGGCAGATCCCGCATCAGCAGGTCGGCGCGCTTGTAGGGCACGAAGCGGCGCGCGAAGCCGATCCACAACGCGTCCCCCTCGAGGCCGGCGAGCATCCGAT
>CAZSKV010000778.1:0-10878 GCA_964607495.1 uncultured candidatus Brocadiaceae bacterium | reverse complement strand
GGACCGAGGCCAGACTCTACGCCGTGCGATCTCGGTCCGTCAAGCCGCGGCAGCGACCCGTGGCAATGTCGCTTGCCGACTCATCCACCGACCGTCCCCGTGCCCGAATCCGTGATCGCGCGCAGGTCCGGATAGCGCTGCAGCATGAGCCGCGGCACCGCCACCGGCCGCGCCTGCAGGAACGCCAGCAGCTCGAGCACGAGCTTCATCGCCTTGCCGTGGAAGTGGTTGTTGGCGACGACGAAGGTCTGCGTCGCCTGGCTCGCGATCTCGACTGCACGCTGCGCGAGTTCGGCGACCTCCGGCGCGGTGTACTCCCAGTCGTAGACTTGGTCGCGGCCGGCGCCCTTCTTGAACCACGCGGTCCGGTTGCGACCGTGCAGACGGAAATACGCGAGGTTCTGTGGACCGTTGCACCCGGTGACGCGCGGACCGAAGCCGCTCGCGGCGCCGGGGTAGTCGAGGTTCACGACCGAGACCGGCAACGCGCGCAGTGCTTCGCGGCCCGCTGGCAGCTCCCAGGACTTGTGGCGCACCTCGAGCGCGAGCGGTGCGACATCGGCGAAGGCTTCGACGAGCCGGCGCAGGTGGTCGAGCGCGCCGGCGCCGTGCGCGAACGCGTAGCTGAACTGCAGGAGCAGCATCCGCAGCTTGCCGGACTCGGCGAGCGGCGCGAAGCCGGCGCGGGTCGCCGCGACCAGCCCGGCATCGCTGCGGCCGGCGTGCGTGAACTCCTGCGGCACCTTGGCGGTGAACACGACCGGCAGATCGCGGGTGCGGGCGACCCAGGACGCGCACTGCTTGGCCTCGGGCACGCGGTAGAAGGTCGAGTTGATCTCGAGCAGGTCCACGTACTCGGCGCAGAAGCGCAAGGTGTCCTTGCAGGTGCCCGGGTAGACGATCCCCTTCCAGTCGTCATAGGACCAGCCGGCGATGCCGACGGAGATCGTCATTCCCTGACCAATACGGCAGGTGCCTCGCGTGGTGAAGCCCGCTAACCTGCGGGGCTCTTCCTGCCGGCCATGACCACGAACCTGACCCCCTCACCCACCGAGCCGACGAGTGCCGCAACCCGGGCCCTGAACGCTGCCGGCGACGTCGAGACCGCGCGCGACGTCGGCGCGATCGACGCCGCCGCCGCGGCCGCGAGCAAGAAGCTCGGCGCGACGCGCAAGAGCCTCGTCGAACGGCTGATCTACGGCCCCACGCCAACGAACGCGGAACTCGGCAGCGGCGCGCTCGCGACCAGGGACGCGGCCGCGCGCGGCGAGCGCATCGTGCAGGCGGCGCTCGCCTGCCTCGCGCAGGGCGAGGCGTTCACCTCCGACCACAAGCTGAGCCAGGCGCTGCGCACGGCAGTCGCGCAGGAGAAGGCGTATGGCTTCACCGTGCCGAAGGAGTATGGCGGCCTCGGCGCGACCTACGCCGAACTCGCGGTCACCGAGGAGGAGCTGGCCGCCAACGGTCTGGCCCCGCTCGCGGTCGAGATCTCGGGTGAGCTCACGATTGGCGCCGGCTCGTTGCTCGCCTACGGCACCGACGCGCAGAAGCGCACCTTCCTGCCGCTGATCGCCGAGGGCCACCTGATCGCGTTCGCGCTGACCGAGGTGAAGGTCGGCGTCAACGCCAAGAAGGTCCGCGCCTACGTCGAACCCGATCCGCAGGGCGGCGGATTCCGCCTCTTCGCCGACGGCGACCGCAACAAGTTCTATGCGACGAACGCCACGCACGGCGCGCTCGCGGCGGTCGTCGCCCGGCTCGGCAAGGAGGGCAAGCAGATCGGCCTCTTCGTCGTGCAACTGCCCGACCGCGACCAGGAGCGCACAGACGGCGTCGACTACGAGTTCCGCTGCACGCCGACCGGGGTCGACCCTTTCGGCGCGAACTTCAACTCGCGGCTGCACTTCCTGAACTTCCCGGTGCCGCAGCAGAACCAGATCCAGGCCGACGGCGTCGAGGCGTTGTTCTATTCGCTGCGGATGGGCCGCTGCATGCTCGCGGCGATGAGCGCCGGCTACCAGCGCATGCTGGCGGCGGACGCGGCCCACTACGCGCGCGTGCGCGACGGCGTCGGCGGCCACGTGATCAAGCACGAGCTGCCGCGCCTCGCGCTCGGCAAGATGCTCGGGGGTGCTTTGATGTCGCGCTCGCTCTCGCACCTGTCGCTCGCGCAGGACGCGCAGGGCGTCGATCTCGCGGGCCTGCGCGATCTGACCAAGTCCGCGGCCGCGACCTCGGCGCTCGAGTCGATGGTCGCGTGCGAACGCGTGCTCGGCGGCCGCACGTTCCACAAGCACACGCGCACGAACGACGCGCGCAGCAACATCCACGTGTTCGGCGTCGTCGAAGGCGAGGACGACCTGATCCTGATGGGCATGGTCAAGGACGTGACCGGCCCGTTCACCGAGCAGCGGCTCGCCGCGCTGCTCGGGGTGATCGAGTCCGTGAACCAGGGACCCGACGGCAAGCCGCTGCCGCGCGAGCAGCGGATCCTGCGGATCGACGCGAAGACCCTGCTGCAGCACCCCGGCCGCTGCCTGCAGGCGACAGGCCGTCTGCTCGCGCACAAGGGCTTCTGGTCGCTCGTCGGCTGGATGGCCGGCAACGCGCTGTTCGATCTGGTCCGCCTGCCGCTGCGCGCCGTGCCCGCGAGCCTGCGCCCGCGCTACGGCGCGTTGCCGCGGCCACTGCGCCGCTACGCGCGCTGGGCCGAGGACCGGCTGCGCGGCCTGCGCTGGAGCTACCTCGCGATCAACGGCTTCTTCCAGCTCGAGCTCACGCGCGCGCAGCTGCCGCTGCAGCGCCTGGGCAAGGTGATCGAGCACCTCGTCGCGATGCTCGCGCTCTGCCACCACGCGGCCGGCCAGGACGCGTCGCAACAGCGCGTCGCGGCGCTGCAATGCGAGCTGCTGCGGATCAAGGTGCGCGGCCTGCGCCTGGCGACCGGGCTGTTCGAGCTGCAACGCCTGCGCGATCGCGTGGCCGCGGTCGGTCAGGACCTCGAGAAGAACGAGTGCACGCTGCTCGCGGGCGTGGCGCCGGAGCCGTTCGTGCACCCCTGGGAACCCGCGCCGAAGGGCTGAACCGGCCGCGCGCTCACCGCAGCCGCTGCGCGATCTTCTGCTCGAAGCCGCGCTCGCCCGGCACGTAGAAGCGCTGGCCGCGCAGCGCCTCCGGCAGGCACTCCATCGCCGTCACCCCCTCCGGGTGGTCGTGCGCGTAGAGGTAGCCCGCGCCGTGCCCGAACGCGGCCATCAGGCCGGTGACGGCGTTGCGCAGGTGCAGCGGCACCTCGCGCTCGGGGTTCTGCCGGATCTCGGCGGTGGCCGCGTCGATCGCCCGGAGCACCGAGTTGCTCTTCGGCGCGCACGCGAGATAGAGCGTGGCTTCGGCCAGCGGCAGGCGCGCCTCCGGCATGCCGAGGAAGTTCGCGGCCGAGAGCGCCGCGACCGCGACCTGCAGCGCCATCGGGTCGGCGAGACCGATGTCCTCGGCCGCCATCGCGACCAGGCGGCGTGCGGCCTGCAGCGGATCGGCGTCGCATTCGAGGAAGCGTGTGAGCCAGTAGATCGCAGCGTGGGGGTCGGAGTTGCGCAGGCTCTTGTGCAGCGCCGAGAGCAGGTCGAAGTGGAAGTCGCCGCCCTTGTCGTGGCGCAGCGCCCGGTGCTGCATCGCCTCGCGCACGTCGCGCTCCTCGATCGCGACCCCATCGGGCACGGCCGCGGCCGCGGCCTCGAGGATCACCAGGGCCTTGCGCGCATCGCCGGCCGCGTGCACGCAGAGCGCCTGGCGGGCGGCCGCGGTCAGGCGCAGTCCGCGCGCACCGAGACCCTGGTCGCGGTCGCCGAGCGCGCGGTCGAGGATGACCTGCAGCGCGGCATCGGGCAGCGGTTCGAGCTTGACGACGCGGCAGCGCGAGAGCAACGCGCCGATCACCGAGAACGAGGGGTTCTCGGTCGTGGCCCCGACCAGCACGATGCGGCCGCTCTCGACATGCGGCAGGAACGCGTCCTGCTGCGCCTTGTTGAAGCGGTGGATCTCGTCGACGAAGAGCAGCGTGCCCTGCCCGGTCGTGGCGCGCCGCTCCTCGGCCAGGGCCATCGCCTCGCGCACTTCCTTGATCCCCGAGAGCACCGCCGAAAAGGGCACGAAGTGCAGCCCCGAGCGCTCGGCCAGGATGCGCGCGAGCGTGGTCTTGCCGACGCCGGGCGGGCCGAACAGGATCAGCGAGCCGGTCTGGCCGGTCTCGATCGCGGCGCGCAGCGCCTTGCCGGCGCCGAGCGCCTGTTCCTGGCCACAGAGTTCGGCCAGCGTCGTCGGCCGCATGCGCTCGGCGAGCGGCGCCGGTGCGCTCACGCGCGTTGCCTCCGCGCCTCGTAGAGCAGCACGCCGGCGGCGACCGCGACGTTCAGGCTCTCGACACTCTCCTGCATCGGGATGCGGACGCTGAGCTGCGCGCGCGCGCGCAGCTCCTCGGGCACGCCGGGCCCTTCGCCACCGAGCACGAGCGCGGTCGGCTGCCGGAAGTCCGCCTTCCAGAAGTCGACGCCCTCGCGGCCCTCGGCGACGACGAGCTGCAGGCCCTCGACCATCGCGAGGACCTGCGCGAGCGTCTGGCCGCCGAGCGTGGGCAGGCGGAACACCGAACCTGCGGCCGCGCGCAGCGCCTTGTCACGGAAGGGATCGGCGCCGCCTTGCAGGGCCACGACGCCGGTCGCGCCGGCGGCTTCGGCCGTGCGGATCACGGCGCCGAGGTTGCCGGGGTCCTTGATGCCCGCCGCGATCACGACGAGGGCCGGGGCGCGCTTGAGGTCCTCGGGCTGGTAGGCCGGCCGCCGGAAGATCGCCGAGACCCCCTGGGGCGTGGTCACGCCCGAGATCCGTTCGAGCACCGCGTCCGAGATCTCGTGCAGGCGCGGGGCCGCGCGCTCGAGCCGGCGGCGCACCTCCTTGCCGAGATCGGTGCCGTAGAGCTTGCTGGTCAGGGCCGCCTCGACCACCGGCAGGCGGGCGTCGAGGGCCTCGAGCACGAGCTTGATCCCGTCCACGAGCATCAGCTCGGGGGGGTCGCCCTGGGCGGCGTCACGGAAGCGGCGGACCAGCGGGTTCTTCGGGGAGGTGATCTCGGCGTCCATCGGGCCGGGTAGGGTAGCGGTGCTCGGCGAATCTTCCGCCGGTCATCCGCATCCGCCCAACCCCCGATGCTCACGAGCTCGATCTCGCTCTCCGGAGTGCTGCTCTTCACGCTGGTTGCCGTGCTCGTGGTGCCCGCGTTGTGGCGCAAGGGCGGCCTCCGGGAGGCGTGCGGCCTCATGGTGTCGGCGCCGGCCTGGCTGGTGCCCGCCCTGTTCACGACCCTGGCGGCTGCCGCGTGGGCCACGCTCGCCAGGGGGGTCACGGAGAACCCGTTCGTCGCGCTGATCGCCGCCGAGGCTAAACCCTGGATGGGCGAGGACTTCCTGGTCGCGCTGACGATGGCCGCCGGGCTGGCCGGGCAGGTCGGGATGCTCGAGGCTTGGCGACAGGGGCGCGCGCCCGGCAGCGCGGACTTCTGGCTGGGAATCCGCCGCCACACCCTGACGCTCTGGCTGGGCAAGCTCTTGCTCGGGGCCGGCACGGCGGCGGTGGCCTGGGCGACCTGGCCGAACAGCTTCGGCGCGCTGCTGCATCTGGTGCCCAACATCCTGCTCGGCGCCTTGGCCGGCACGGTGGCGCTGCATCCGTGTCGGCCGCTGCGGGCGCTCGTGGAGGCGGTGCGCTTTGGCATGCAACGTACCGGCGAGGTTGCGCACATCGTGACAGCGCAGTGTCTGGTGCTGGTGGCGTGCCATCGGCTCGCGAGTCCGGGCGAGCCGATCGGGGTGGTCGGGCAGCAGGTCGGGATGCTGGCGTCGAGCCTGTCACACAATGCGGGGTCGATGTTGGGGCGGGTCGAGGGTGCGGTGGACTATGTGTGGTTGGTGGGGAGCGTGTTCGGGTCGGCGGTGGCGTTCACGGCGCTGCACATGGCGGTGCTGGGACCCCGACCCGGCAAGGAATCCTCATAACTTCGTCACCGGTACTCTACTGCGGTTTTCGGCACGCACTGGAGATCGAACCCCGCGATCAAGTCGGCGGGCATGCAGCGGGTGCCGGGTGGCACGAGGCCGGCGAGCGCGGCGATGCGGCCGACGAGTTCGGGCGCGCTGCAGCCTTCGGCGCGGAACCGGGCCAGCGAAGTGTCGCCATGGCGCTTCGCGAGGCGCAGGCCGTCCGCGCCGACCACGAGCGGCACATGGGCGAAGCGCGGCGCCTGCAGACCGAGCGCACGGTAGAGCAGCAGCTGGCGCGGCGTCGAGGCCACGAGGTCGTCACCACGCAGCACCTCGGTGATCCCCATCGCCGCGTCGTCGACGACCACCGCGAGCTGGTAGGCCGGGCCGCCATCGCGCTTGGCGACCACGAAGTCGCCGGCGATCAGGCCCGGCTCGGCGCCGCGGAACAGATCGGTGAACGGCACCGCGTGCGTGTCGACGCGGAAGCGCACGGCGGCGTCCTTGCCGGTCGCGGCCCTGGCGGCCGCGGGGTTCGGCCACCTGCCGCGGCAGGTGCCAGGGTAGACCGGGCCATCGGGGGCCGTCTCGTGCGGCGCCGAGGCCGCCTCTTCGACCTCCTTGCGCGAGCACACGCAGGGGTAGGCGAGCCCCTGGGCGAGCAGGGCCTCGACCGCGGCCGCGTAGACCGGCAGGCGCTCGGTCTGCACCCAGACCTCCTGGTCCCAGTCGAGCCCGAGCCAGTGCAGGTCGAAGAGCGTCTGTTCGCGCGCCTGTGGTTTGATGCGCGGCCCGTCGATGTCTTCGATGCGCAGGCGTAGGATCCCGCCGCGCGCGCGCACCGACAGCCAAGCCAACAGGAACGTCCGCGCGTTCCCCAGGTGCAGCACGCCGGTCGGGCTCGGCGCCAGCCGGCCGATGACTTCATGACCCACGCCTTGCCACCTCGCACATGATCGGGCTCGTTCTACGCGTCGATGCGAAGGTCTGCCACGTCGAGCTCGAGGGCGTGACCCACGCGCTGCCGCTGCGCGGCAAGCTCTTCGAGCACCGGCACCGCGAGAAGCGGCCGATCGCGGTCGGCGACCGCGTGCGCGTGAGCCTCGACGCCCAGGGTGGCGCGATCGAGGAGGTGATGCCGCGCAAGACCCGCCTCGCGCGCAAGTCCAGCGGCGACGACGCACGCGAACACCTGATCGCCACCAACCTGTCGCTGGTCGTCGTGGTCGCCGCGATCACCGAGCCCTCGTTCCAGCACGACCTCGTCGACCGCATGCTCGCCGGCGCCGAGGACGCGCAGATCGACGCGGTCCTGGTCGTCACCAAGGCCGACCGCGACCACCGCGACGAGGCGGCGGCGGTGCGCAAGCTCTACGAAGGGCTCGGCTACCGCGTGTTCTTCGTGTCGACGCACCCCGGCAAGCAGACGCATGCCGAGCTGCGCGAGCTCGAGCAGCTGCTGCACGCGAACGAGAGCGTGCTCTGCGGCGCCTCGGGGGTCGGCAAGAGCTCGCTGCTCAACGAGCTGCTGCCCGGCCTCGAGCTGCGCACCGGCGAGGTCGGCAGGAGCAGTCTCGGCAAGCACACGACCTCGCACACGCAGCTGATCCCGTTGCCGGGCGGCGGCCACGTGCTCGACACGCCCGGCATCCGCGGGTTCGACCTCTTCGACGTGCCGGGCAGCGCCGTCGCGCACCTCTTCCGCGAGATGCGCCCGCTGGTCGAGCGCTGCAAGTTCCGCGACTGCTCGCACCGCCACGAACCGGTGTGCGCGGTCCGCGACGCGGTCGCGCGCGGCGACATCGCCGCGAGCCGCTACGCCTCCTACTGTGCGCTCGTCGGCGGGGGTTGAGGCGGCGGCTGCGGCGCGCGCATCAGCGCGACCGTCACCATGCCGACGAACGCGCTGATCACCGTCAGCACCGCTGCGACGACGACCGGCACGTAGGGCAGCAGCTTCTCGACCGCATCCAGCGCGCGTTCGAACTCGGCGGGATCGAGATCCGCCGCGCCATCGCGCTGCGCCTCGGTGAAGGCCTTGCGCAGCGCTTCGCGCCAGTCGGCATCCTGACCCTGCGGCGCCGGCACCTTGATCGGCGCGAACACCTGGATCGCGGCAGCCGCCAGCGAACCGAGCCCGACCGCGATGAAGGCGATCACGAAGCCCTGACTGCTCGCGAGCCAGGGGTCCCGCTTCTTGGCCAGGAACGCCGGCAGCCAGCCGAGCGGGATCACGCCACCACAGCAGGCGCACGACGCCACGCACCACAGCACCGGATGCTGCATCGCGGTCCCGACCAGGATCTGGGTGAAGAACGCGAGGATCGCACCGACGGTGATCGGCAGGTTCCAGGAGGGGAGGGTCGTCGGGTCGGCGCGGATCACGGCACGAAGGTCAGGTACTTGTAGCCCCAGGAGAGCAGCAGCAGCGCCAGCGCGCCAGCCAGCAACCGCGCAAAGGGCAGGCGCGTGCACGGTTCGAGGAACGCCCGGCCGCGCAGCAGGCAGGCCGCGGCGAAACCCGCGGCCCAGAGACCGGCCGCCGCGAGCGCGGCGCCGAACGGGTTCGCCGCCAGCGCCCGGTGCGGCGCGAGGTGCACCAGCCAGCATGCCGCCGTGGTCACACCGCAGGTCGGGCACGGCACTTCCCAGCTCTGCGCCCAGCCGCACGGCGCCATGCCGAGGCGCACGTGCGTGCCGTGGCCGCGGGGATCGGGGTCGATCAACCAGAGCAGCCAGACGACCGCCAGCCCCGTGGCGAGCACGGCGAAGGCGAGCGCACGGTCCGCCCAGGCCGGGAGCGGACCCTCACGAACGGGGACCGAAAACGTCATGTGCCGCGCCACGCGGCGCGGCGCGGAGAACTAGCTGAAGTCGTAGACGTACGCGAGCTTCTCTTTCTGCACGATCACGTACGAGAGGCCCTTGAGGCAGGCGAGTTCGGGGGTGGCGTCGAGGTTGATCCCGCGGACCACCGGGTTCTGCATCACGAAGAAGCGGCGCGCCTGGGTCGGCGTGATGTCGTAGGCCGAGGGCTCGACGCGGCCCGCGAGCTCGAGCTGCACGAGGCCGTTGTGGAACGCACGGATCCGCACCGACTTGTCGCTCTGGGCGAGGCGACGCTGCTGGGAGTCCCCGGCGATGTCGACCAGCTCGTGCGCGAAGATGATCTCCTGGCGGTTGATCAGCACGCTCGGCGTCCGGATCACCTCGCTGCCGCGCAACGACACCATCGTCGCGTCCTCGACCAGCACGAACATGCGCTCGACGTCCTCGAGCATCTTGGTCAGGCGCTGGTGCTTGCGCGCCATCCTGCCCTTGACGAGGAACGACTCGGTCAGGAACAGGTCTTCGACGAAGACCGGCGCTTGCGTCGCGCCACCAGCTTGGGGGTCGGTATCCATGTCAATACGGCTTCGCCTCGGTCCGGACCCGTGCCGCGCCGACCAGGTAGAACGAGCCCGTCACCAGGCGCAGCGAGCCTTGGCGCGCGAGCCAGGCCAGCCCCACGCTCGCGTCGGAGGCTGTCTCGGCAGGCACGCCGCGGGCGCGGAGCCAGGTGACGATCTCATCCGGCTCGGCAGAAGCCGTGTCGGCGAGACGGGTCACGCAGGCCCTATCGACCAGGGGCAGCAGGGCGCTCAAGCCAGCCTGCCAGCGCTTGTCGATCGCCGCCGCGAAGAGCAGCGCGAGCCGCCGCCCCGGGAATCGCCGGCCGAGTTCCGCCGCGAGGTGCGCGAGGGACTCCGCGGTGTGGGCGCCGTCGAGGATCCACACACTGCCGTCCGGATCGTGGCGGATTTCGCAGCGCCCCGGCAGCTGCGGCCGCGGCACCGGATCCAGCCGGGGCCGCAGCGCCGGGAAGAGTTCGGCGTGGCAGGCGAACGCCAACGCGAGCGCCGTCAGCTCGACCGCCGGCGCATCCTGCAGCGCGAACGCGGCCTCGACCCCCTTGCCGGTCCAGAGGCGGCCGGTGAACCCTGCACCCCGGGAGTGCAGGTCCCGGATCCCGAAGTCGCGGCCGGATTCGCGCAGGTCGGCGCCGACCCGGGCGGCGTGCGCGCGGGCGACGGCGAGGGCCTCGCCGCCGACGGCCGTGAACGCCACGCCGCCGGCCCGCACGATCGGCACCTTCTCCGCTGCGATCGCGGCCACGGTGTCGCCGAGCAGCTGGGTGTGTTCGAGCTCGATGGTGGTCAGGATCGAGGCCGCGACCGGCAGGGCGGTCGTCGCATCGAGACGACCCCCGAGACCGACCTCGTAGATCGCGAGGTCGCAGGCGCGGCGCGCGAAGATCTGCGCCGCGGCCGCCGTCATGACCTCGAAGAAGGTCGCCGTGCGGCCGCTCTGCTGCATCCAGGCCAGGATCGGCTCGAGCGTGGCGACCAGTTCGGCTTCGCTGACGTTCTCGCCGTCGAGGCGGATGCGTTCGAGCACCGACGAGACGTGCGGCGACAGATAGGTGCCGACCCGCAGGCCGGCCGAGCGCGCGAGGCTCTCGAGGTAGACCGCAGTGCTGCCCTTGCCCTTGCTGCCCCCGATCTGGACCGCGGGCCCCGGGAAGGACAGCGCCCCTGGCTGGGCCAGCAGGGCCCGGATCGGTTCGAGCGACCAGGCCACCGCGTGCGGGCGGGTGCGCTCGTAGTTGGTGAGGCCGGCCAGCAGCCGCTTGATGCGCTCGGTCGCGGGGTCGGACATGGGCTCTTGCCTCCGCAGGTCTGTACGGGGTCGCCGCGGCCCGGCGCCAGCCCTTTTCAGCCCGGCCCCGTAGCACTACACCATGCGACCCATGATCCCGCGCTGCACCGTCTTGGTCCTCGTCCCGCTGCTCGCCGGCGCGCTGCTC
>CAZSKV010000777.1:0-2173 GCA_964607495.1 uncultured candidatus Brocadiaceae bacterium | reverse complement strand
TCCAGCATCTGCTCGATCGAGGCCGGGGCCATGCCGTCCAGCGGGATCGCCTGGGTCACGCCGAGCAGGGCGAGGAGGTCGAACCCGGCCTGCACGCTGGCGATGACCTCGGCGACCAGCGACATGCCGACGAGGTCCACGCCGAGCGCGCGCAGCAGGCGGTACTCGGCCCGCGTCGGCAGGCTCGGTCCAGGCATGGCCGCGAACACCCCGGGCGCACAGGGGACGCCGATCTCGCGCGCGACGTCGCGCGCGAACGCACGCCAGCGGGCGGTGTACGGGTCGCTCATGTCCGGGAACCGCGGCCCGAGATCCGGTTCGGTCATGCCCTGCAGCGGGTGGAAGCCCGAGAAGTTGACGTGGTCCTCGATGATCGCGAGGGAACCCGGCTCGATCTGCGGACGCAGGCTCGCGGCGCCGCCGCTGAGCACGAGCAGATCCGCGCCCATGGCCCGGAACACGCGCACCGGAAACGTGACCTCGCCCGGGGTGCGGGCTTCGTAGGGAGGGACCGCGGCATCGGCGACCACGACCGGAACCTGTTCGAAGAACCCGAAGAGCAGCGGCTGGTCCTGCGCGAAGCGGAGCCCGGCCGGCAGGTTGTCGGCGGAGACCACGACCTTGCTCTCCAGCTGGTTGCTGATCGACGCGTGGCCGGTGCCGAGCAGCATGGCGGCGCGCGGCACGTTGCCGAAGCGCTCGAGGAGTTCGACGGCGGCCTGGTGGGCGCGTGCCCGCGTAGACGGCTCGGGAGTGCTGACCATCGGGCAGCGCACTCTAGGAGCCCGGGCTGCGGGAATCACGCGCAGGGGCACGACTTCCAGTGCCCCTGCGGCGCGCCCGGCGCGGGCGGTCAGGCATCCAGCTCGACCTTCACCGCCATCACGCTCAACAGGTTCTTGATGTGCTCCTCGACCTTGTTCACGCTCGGGACGTTGTCGATCACGATCGCCTGCCGGACCGAGGTCGGGAACAGGATCAGGCGGCCGCTGCGCAACAGCGCGTACTCGACCATGTCGTAGATCTCCTTGTTGAAGTGCAGGCCGGAGGTCGGCATGCGCGTGATGTCGCCGAGGTAGCCGTGGTGGTGCAGGATCTCGAGCGTGTTGATCTCGAAGTAGTTGAAGCGCGAGTTGATCAGCACGAGCAGGAACACGAAGGCCAGGAACCCGGAGAGGAACCCGAAGAACTGCGTGTTGCAGCGCACGTCGATCTTCTCGAGCACGTTGCCGAGGCCGGCCACGACCTGCCATTTCGTGTTCAACCAGGCGACGAGGAACACGACGGCGACGATCGAGATCAGGATCGTGATCGACTTGATGCGCGAGAAGTCGAAGCTGAACACGAGCAGGTTCAGGCAGAACACGAGCATGAACACGTTCCCGAGACCGGCGCTGCCGGCCGCCCCCGCGGGGCTCAGCAAGGAGATGAACCAGAGGATCGTCGTCAGGATCCAGGTCGGGTAGAGGAACACGACCTTCGGCCACGGCCGGATGATGATCTTGTCCGGATAGCGATCCTCGACCGGGGGCGTGGGCGGGGGAGTGACGGCTGCCGGCGCAGCGGGGGGGGTTGCGGTCATCTTGGTTCCGTGTGCGTGCCGTCGCCTCGATCCGCGTGGGGGTGCGGCAGACGACAGCCCGGGATTGTCAGGCTACGGACTGCACGGTCAACGATTCAGGAGCCGGGCGCGAGCCCGGCGAGGGCTTCGATCGCCTGCAGGAGGCCCGGGGTCGCCTGCACGGCCGGGCAGGCGAGCGTGGCCGGCAGCAGCGCCCCGACCCGGATCACGAGCGCCGCGAGTGCCTGCCACTGGCGCGGCTCTTGCGTCGCGACCAGCCGCGCGAGCCAGTCGGCATCGGCTGCGGGCAGGCTCAGCGCGAGCAGCGCCCAGGCCGGTTCGGCACCCATGGCCGCCAGATCGGACAGATTGACCGCAAGCGATTTCCAGCCGATGTCGAACGGCGCGGTGCCGGCCGGGAAATGCACACCGGCTACGAGGGTGTCGGTGCTGACGGCAAGCTCGCTGCCGGCGCGCGGCTGCAGCAACGCCGCGTCGTCGCCGATGCCGAGGATCACGTCGGCGCGCGGGACGGCGCAGCGCCGGCGGATTTCCTCGATCAGGGCGAACTCACCCATGCGCGCTCAGCGGCCGCGGTACTCGGTCTTGCGC
>CAZSKV010000776.1:0-2388 GCA_964607495.1 uncultured candidatus Brocadiaceae bacterium | reverse complement strand
CCGCCGAGGTGGAACCGCATGCCACTGAGCCCAGGCAGTGCCGGCAGTTGCATCGTGGCCTGCAAGGTGCCATCGGGCGCCACCGTCCCCGCGAACCCCGACCAGAGCGCAGGCGATCCGAGGCTGGCGAAGAAGAGCGGATCGGCGCGCAGCGGCCAGATGCGTGGATCGCCGGGCTGCAGCAGCGCGAGCGGGATGCCGGGCGAGTCGGCCTGCGCGAGGGCGAGCAGGTAGGGCAGGCCGGCCCCCTGGGCGGAGCGCGCCCGGATCTGCGTCGTCGGCCCGAGCACGACCGCGAGCACCGGCCGCGGCGGGATCGGCGGCGTGACCTCGACGTCGTCGAAGGAGGCAGCCGAATTGCGGCAGCAGTAGAGACCGATCAGCCCCTGCGCGTGGGCACTGTCCTGCAGATCGGCCCACGGGGCCCCATCGACGAACACGCGCAGGCGCGCGCCCTCGACCTCGCACGCGATCCGGTACCAGCGCCCGTGTTCGTACGGGACCTGGTCCTCCTTGAGCACGGTCCATACCCCGCCGACGACCCGCGTCAGCCGCCGCAGCGCACGCTGCCGGTCCCACGCGAAACGATAGAAGTCGCCTGGTCCGCCGTAGCGGAACACGATCCCGAGCGCATCGTCGTCGTCGCTGCGCAGGTTCGCGGTCACACGGTAGTCGGTCCAGGCCGGCTGTCCGGCCAGCAGGAGCGTGCCCGGCTGCGCGACCTCGAAGGGAGGGACTGCGGCCTCGCCGATGTTGCTCGTCTGCAGCAGCCGGCCCTCGCCCGGACGCCACGCCGAAGGGCCGTTCGTCGTGCTCTGGTCGAGGACCGTCCAGGCCGGCAGGTTGCCGGCCGTGAAGGTCTCGCGCAGCTGGTGCAGCTGTCCGGCGGCGAGCGCATCGCCTTGGCGCACGATCAGATCGTCGAAGCTCGTGACCTGGTTCGACCAGGTGGCGAGGCCGACGGCGCCCCTGGGGTGGGCCGTGTCCTGCACGTCGAACACCAGCGCCGAGTCGACGAGGACAGCCAGCCGCGCGCCGACCGCCACGATCTGCACGTCGTACCAGCGGTGCTGCTCGTACGGGACCGCGTCCTGGGCCAGCACCGACCAGACGCCCGCCACCTTCTTCCAGAGCATGCGGCCGGGGCGCTCGCGGTCCCAGGTGAAGCGATAGCCGTTGGCCGCGTCGCGCCAGCGGAAGAGCACGCCGAACACGTCGTCGTCGAACGAGCGCGCGCGCACGCTCAGCGTGTAGTCGGTCCAGAGCGGATCGCCGACCACGGCGAGCGTGCCTTCGAGGGTCGCAACCGACCCGTCGCCGATGTCGCTCGACTGGTAGAGATAGCCGTTGTCGAGATACCAGGCCGAAGGTCCTGCCTGGGCGCCGGCGTCGACGAAGTTCCAGCCGGTCAGCGGCGCTTCGAACTCAGCGGCGAAGAGCAGCGGATTCCGGGTCGGCGTGTCGCGGTAGGCCGCCGCCACGCGCACGTCGCCGCCGGGGGGCACCTTGACCTCGATCGGCAGGGGCTGGCCGGTGCCGAAGGGCGCGGGCAGGAAGCTCAGGGCGTGCACCCCAGGCTCCACGTGCGGCAGCACGGTCGCGCGGCCCTGGTTGCGCACGAAGAACGCGCCCCCGCTGCTCCAGCGGGCCTCGGGCAGATCGGTCGTGACCGTCAGCCGTGCGGGCGGCGCGGCATCGAGCACTTCGCGCAGCAGGACGCCGTTCACGCCATGGACCTCGATCGTCATCCGTGGGACCGCTCCGCCCGGGTCGATCTGGATGCGGCCGAAGTTGCGCTCGAAGCGCCGCTCGCGCACTTCGGGATCCGGGTCCGGGAGCCCGCCACCGAGGAACTGGGCCACCGGCCCGACCTGGTACTCGCGCACACCTTCGCGCAGATGATGGACTGCGGCGAAGTGGTTGTCCGCCGACACGAACACCACGTTCGCGAGACCCTTGGCCGTCACGAAGTCGAGGATCTCCTTGCGCTCACGCTGGAACCCCCACCAGGAGTCGCCGATCCCGTGGCCGTAGCGCAGCGGCACCGAGGACACGACCACCTTGAAGGTCGCGTTGGACTGCGCGAGTCCCTGCAGCAGCCACGCCTTCTGGGCGGCGCCGAGCATCGTCTTGGCCGGCAGGTCCGGCGCCACGCCGAGCCCGCGATGCGAGCGGGTGTCGAGCAGGAACACCTCGAGGTCCCTGCCCCAGCGCTGGCTGCGGTAGATCTCGGTCGTGCCGTGCGGATGCGGGAAGTACTCGCGCCAGGTGGCCGTGCCGTTCTTGACCCGGGTCGGGTCCGTGCCGGTGTCCCAGTCGTTCGCAACTTCGTGGTCGTCCCACACCGCGCAGAGGCCGACGCTGCGGAAGAAGCGCTGGATCACGGCG
>CAZSKV010000775.1:0-8491 GCA_964607495.1 uncultured candidatus Brocadiaceae bacterium | reverse complement strand
ACGCGCTGCTCGCCGGCCAGGAGGTCAAGGAATCCACGACCAAGCCCTACGGTTGAAACATCAAGACCCAGGCTCCCCGTGCGGGAGCCGATGGCCGTGAGGGCCGTCAACGTGGTGATCGTGGCAAGAAGGACCGAGACGGCTGAGTGCGGCTGCTTCCGCTCGGAATGCTGATCTGCGGGCTCGTGCTGGCAGGATGCCGGCGCGAGCCCGCGCCGTTGGTGCAGGTCGAGGTCGGGGATCTCGCGCGCCTCGAAGACGAAGTGCAGAAGCTGCGCGGCAAAGCCGTGCTCCTGAACTTCTGGGCGATCTGGTGCGCTCCCTGTGTGGCCGAGCTGCCGGACCTCGACAAGACGCTGCGCGCCTTCGCCGACCGGGGCGGGACCGTGCTCGCAGTCAGCTACGACCTGATGCTGCCCAAGGCCGAGCGCGGCGCGACCGTGCAGAAGGTGCGCGAGTTCCTGCAGAACAAGGGCTACGCGTTCCCCGCCTTCGTCTACGACGCGCCCGACTACGACGCGATCAACGCGCGCTTCGACCTGCCGGGCGGCGTGCCGGTCACGCTCGCGATCGACGCTGCAGGTAGGATCGTCGGCCGCCACGAGGGCGAAGCCGACCTCGCGCGCTTCACGGAGCTGATGCAGAAGGCTCTCGCGCGCTGATCCGGCGCGGGGCGGGCGCTTCCCCCCGATCGTGCGGATCGCGCAAAGATTCCCTCCAGGTTCCTTATCGCACGCCGATCGGAGTGCCGACGCACTTGGAGCCTGGAGCATCGGGCGAACGCGCGGGAGGGCGCGCTCTGCACCGCGACTGCAGGCGGAGAAGTCATGGTGCGGATCAGCGTGTGTGCGCAGGGCCGGGCTCTCTGCGCGTGTCTGACGCTGACGATCGGCGCCGCGGTGGCGCAGACCGTCCGCGTGAACCTCTCGCACAACGGGGAGGAGGCCAACGCGACGACCTACCGCTGTGCGCTGAGTGCCGGCGGCCGCTTCGTTGCCTTCGACAGCGTGTCGTCCAACCTGGTGCCGAACGACACGAACTGGCACGTCGACGTGTTCGTGCGCGACCGGGATCTCGGCAAGACCGAGCGCGTGAGCGTCGATTCGGGCGGCATCCAGAGCAACGGCCCGAGCTACAACCCGGCGATCTCGATGGACGGCCGCTGCGTCGCGTTCATCAGCGCGGCGACGAACCTCGTGGCGAGCGACGACAACGCGCTGCCGGACGTGTTCCTGCACGACCGGGCCACGCGCACGACCACGCGCGTGAGCGTCTCGACGCAGGGCAACCAGAGCAATGGTCCGAGCTACCGCTGCGGGATCTCGGCGAACGGGCGTTTCGTGATCTTCGACAGCGATGGCCGCAACCTCGTGCCCAATGACGAGAACGACGTGCCGGACGTGTTCGTGCACGACGTGCAGGCCAAGGTGACCGAGTGTGCGAGCGTCTCGACCTGGGGGCAGCGCGCCGACGACACGTCGTTCGTCGGCGCGATCTCCTGTGACGGCCGCTACGTGACCTACATGAGCCACGCGTCGAACCTCGTCGACTTCGACACGAACCACGCCTGGGACGTGTTCGTGCGCGACCGCCTGTTGCAGACGACGGTCCGGGAGAGCGTCTCGAGCAACGGTACCGAGGGTGACAGCGATTCGAGCTGGCCGGCGATCTCCGCCGACGGCTCGATCGTCGCGTTCTCGAGCTTCGCGACCAACTTCTCTCCCGGGGACACGAACTGGGCCTGGGACGTGTTCGTGCGCGACCGCAACACCGGCGCGACGGTGCGCCTGTCGAAGGGGATGAACCAGACCCAGGCGAACGGCGGCAGCTTCCACCCGTCGATCTCGGGCGATGGCCGCTTCGTCGCCTTCGACAGCGAGGCCGACAACCTCGTCGTCGGCGATGCGAACCAGCAGATCGACGCCTTCGTCGCCGACCGCCAGACGGACGTGATCCGCCGCGTGAGCGTCGCCAGCGAGGGTGGCGAGGGCAATGCCTACTCCGAGAACGCGATCGTGAGCTGGGACGGCTGGTACGTCGCCTACTCGAGCGACTCCGAGAACCTGGTGCCGGCCGACACAAACCTCGCGCGCGACATCTTCGTGCGCTCGTGGCGGACCGCGAGCGTGGAGACCTACGGCGCCGGCTGGCCCGGCAGTGCCGGGGTGCCGGAGTTCGGCATCTTGCAGGCGCCGATCCTCGGCAGCACGGTGGACCTGAAGCTCGGCAACTCGGCGCAGGCGGTGATGCCGGGCCTCGTGCTCTACGGCGAGGCCAGCGCGCAGGCGCCGACCGCATTCGATGGCGACCTGCTGGTCGAGTGGACGGTCTGCGTGCCGCGGATCGTGCCGGCCTACGGAGAGGTCGTGCCGACGAAGATCCCGGACGAGCGTGAGCTCGTCGGGAGGCAGTGCTTCCTGCAGTACGTGCAGATGGACCCGGGGGCGTCGAAGGGGGTGGCCTTCAGCCGCGGGTTGCGGCTCGTGCTGGGTTATTGACGGGGCAGCCGGATCGCGTCCCACTCGCCGAAGCGGTCGAACCAGCCGTCGCGCGGTGGCGTGCGGCCGGCGCGCACGCGGCGCTGGATCTCGGCCGCCCGTTCGGCGGTTTCCGCCTCGCCGCGCGCGAGCTCCACGGCGCCGAGCGCCCACACCGAGTACGCAGTGCCGTGCGACCACACGACGTCGCGCTTCGCCCCCTGCGTGATCTCCTCGGGACGCAGCGGCTCGCCGCCCTCGTTCCAGCGCATCGCGGTCGCGAGGATCGCGCCGCCCTGCGCGTCGAGCAGCCAGCCGTGCCGGACCATGTTGCGCGCGAGCGTGAGGCCGATCTCGCGCGCGATCGGATCGGGATCGACCCGGTCGAGGGCCACGAGGCCGACCGCGGCGAGCGCATCCTGCCACGGCGTCCAGTACGGCGTCTTGCCGTCGAGCATGCGTGCGTCGGGTGGTTCCCACGAGAAGGGCCGCACCTTGCCCTCCGGCAGGTTGCGTCCTTCCCAGACGTGGGCGTAGACCTTGGCGACGCGCTCGTGCAGCCGCGCGAGCAGCTGCTGGTCGCCGGTCACGAGGTAGCCCCAGGTCGCGGCGAGCAGCGTGCGGCCGACGGCCCGCGGCGCGTCCGGGCCGGAGGTCGAGAGTCCCGGCGTCACGGTCTCGCCGGCGAGCACGAGGCGGGCCTCGTTCTCGAGCTCGAGCCTGGCCCACGGCGCGGCGGTCAGCAGCGCGAATCCGCCGAGCAGGTTGCTGCTCCAGTGCTGCCGGTCCTTGCCCGTCCAGCCGTGGCTCTCGAATTGCGGCTCGGGCACCGGCTTGCCGAGACGGTCCTTGCTGATCTCGGGATGCCAGTGGGTGCGCCCCGACCACACGACCCAGCCGGGGTGCCGTTCGGGTAGCACCGGCGACGCATCGCGCTCGTAGAAGTGCACCGGCCGGCAGGCCTCCTGCAACGCCGCGAGCTCGGCTTCGAGCAGGAACGACGGCACGCCGGTGGCCGCGACGGCGCCGAGCTTGCTGACGCCGAAGTCCTCCTGATCCCCGGTCTGGCCGGCGCGCGCCGCCGGACCGAGCGCTGGGGCGAAGAAGGGTGCGCCCTGGTGCTGGCTGCGCTGCACGAACTCGCGGTGGCGCGCAGCCAGCGCTGCGCGCAGGCGCGGGCCCTGCAACCAGGGCGGCACTTCGGGAGGCGCGCCGAACGCGCCGTAGGCGCCACTGCCGCGCCAGTCGGTTGCGGCCAGCAGCGGCGCGATCGCGTTGGCCCGGATCGTGTCGTCGTGCGCCGGCTCGCCCCGCAGCGCGGGCACGAACACGCCGACGCGGCGGATGCCCTGGCCGTCACCGAGCACCTGGTCGCGCAACAGCGTCGTGCGCGATCCGGTCGGCGTGAACTCCGTGGTCAGGGCGCAGGGCCCCGGGTGGCGCAAGAGCACGGCCTGGCCCCGGCTCTCGAGGAGCAGCGAGTCCACGCTGCGCTGCAGATCCGGTGCGTCGGGATCGGAGAAGAACACGCCGACCGAGATCTCGCCGTGCGCCTGCTCGCGCCAGCGCGTCAGCGTGACCTCGGCCACGAGACCCGATTCGCCGACCCGGCAGCGCTGCACGCTCACGCAACGGGCCGCGTTGCGCTCGAGTTCGCGCACGAGCCGCGGCTGCGCCGCGTGCTGCTTGCCGGCGACCGTGGCGACGACCTCCAGGTCGAGTTCCGCGGGCGCGACCGGTTCGGCGGGGGCGGCCGCTTCGCCAGCCGCGAGCGGCAGCACGAGCTCTGCCTGGGCCGCGACCGCGGTCCGCGCCATGGCGATCGCCGTGCGCAGGCTGCCGTCGGGCCAGCGCGCGCCGGTGGGTTGCCAGATCGTCGGCAGGTCGCCGAGCCGCAGCGTCGGCAGCGTGGTCTGCATGCCTCGCGCGAAGGGCACGACGACCGCGCTCCACTCGTTGCGGGCGAAGGGTGTCAGGTTCTGGATCGTGACGATGCGGGGCGCGTCCGGCCTGGCCGGTCGGCTCTGCGCCACGAGCACCGGGAGCAGCAGCAGCGGGAGCAGCAGCGCGGCGCTACGCTCTCGTCCTGCACTTCCGAGGCCCCGCACCGAACCCATGAGTTTCCAGCGTTTCTCGACCATCGCGTTGGCCCTGATCATGCCCCAGCTCGCCGCACAGGAGAGCGACGAGCAGAAGTTCTTCAAGGAAGCGATCACCAAGCTCAACGCCTACGCGACCCTCTGCGACCACAACGGCTACCCGAAGAAGGCCAAGGAGGTCTGGCTGGAGATCGTCGCCGAGTACGACCCCAACGACGACGTAGCGCGGCGCGCGCTCGGCTACGTGCGCGTCGGTTCGTCGTGGGCCCCCGATCCGAAGCACGAGAAGCCGAAGAACCAGGACAAGCTGGACCCCGCGGTGGCGCGGCTGCTGCAGAACCGCTGGACCGACACCGCGAAGTTCCTCGCGGACGGGCACAAGAAGCTCGGCCAGCTGCTCGCGAAGAGCGACGAGAAGCGCGCCAAGTACCACATGGACCGCGCGCTGCGCTTCAATCCGGCCGATGCCGACGCCGGCGCTGCGACCGGCACCAAGAACTTCGAGGGTTTCTTCGGCACCGACGTCGAGATCGCGATCCTCAAACGCTCGCGCCTGATCAACCGCCGCGTCGGCGAGCTCGCGCAGAAGACCTATCCGGTCGAGCCGTTGCCGGCCGGCTCGCAGCAGCGGCACGTGCAGCGCGCGAACATCGCGCACAAGGGCTTCAAGAGCGCGAACTTCACGATCTGGGGCAACTACGACGACGACGTCCTCAAGGAGGCGGCGATGAACGCCGAGCGCGCGCTCGCGTTCTGCAACGACGTCTGGGCCGGTGTGCCGGGCTACCCGCACAAGGCGCCGTGGTCGCGGGAGTTCGTGTTCCTGACCAGCCGCGAGCAGTACCACGCCGTGCTGGACGCGAACGCGAACCTCTTCTCGGGTGACGCGCTGCAGTTCACGAAGGCCAACACCAGCGCGACCGCGCTCGAGGGCATCCGCATCGCCGGCACCGAGCACGCGCCCGGCGTGCACGACCTGGCCGTGCGCTGGGTTGTGCATGGTTTCTCCGGCTACCGCAGCGATGCGCTGATCGAGGGCATCGGCCATGCGGTGGTCGGCACCTTCTTCGGGCGCAACCTGACGTTCACGATCGGCCAGCACAAGAAGAAGGGCGGCTTCACGGTTTCGGGCAAGGAGGAGGATCCGCGCCTCCTGCTGCCCGACGTCGAAGCCTGGTCCGAGCTCGCGATGGAGGCCGCCTACGAGAAGACCTCGACGTCGGCCGCGAAGCTGCCATTGCTCAAGGCTGCGTCGTTCCCCGACGACGGCCGGATCAAGGCCTGGGCGTTCTGCGATTACATGCTGCGCCGCGATCCGGCGCAGCTGGTCGTGCTCGACCGCTGCATGAGCGCGGGCAACGAGAACGCCGTGCGCGAGAAGTTCGCGACCGACACCGGCGGGCAGATCCTCGACAGCCTCGACGAGGCCTGGCGGCGTTTCTGGACCGAGGACACGCCGCTGCTGCGCGCGGTCAAGGGCAAGATCACGCCGCTGGAGGCCGTGAGCAAGAATGCGGTCGAGTGGCTCGAGGCGTTCAACAAGGTGCGCCGCGAGCTGCCCGGACTCGCGGGGGTCAACGGCGTCACGCTGCCCGAGGTCGGTTGGAGTGCGAGCTACTCCGGGGACTGCAAGGCGCACGCCGAGTACCTGAAGCAGAACGCGACCGAGCGCGGCCCCGCGGCCGAGCAGCAGCAGAAGGTCAACCTCAAGGGCGCGACCAACCCCGGGCGCACCTTCGCGCCGCAGGCGCTCGTCAACACCCAGCAGGGCAAGCCTGAGAAGATCGTCGAAGGTTGGCTCGACTGGCCCGGCTATCGCGATGCCCTGCTCAAACAGCATCTGCAGACGATCGGCCTCTACGTCGACGGCCAGATCCTCGTGATGGACGTGACGAAGGGGCTGCAATCCGGAGGTCAGGTGCCGGTGTTCCCCTATCCCTGGAACGGCCAGAAGAACGTGCCGACCGAGGTCGAGGTCAAGCCGCTGGGCCCCGAGATCGCGACCGCGCTCAAGAAGCACGGCAAGGAGACGCTCAAGGTGCTCGGCTATCCGCTGACCTACCACCTGCAGGGCAAGCTGCCGGACAACCGCGCCTCGATCCGCTGCGAGATCATGCAGGGAAAGGACAAGGTCGACGGGTTCCTGTTCTTCGGCGGCGACGGCAACAACCGCAGATCGTCCGCGCCTGGGCTGCTGGTCTTCTTCCCGTGGGAGCCGCTGAGGCGGGGGTCGGAGTACACGGTGCTGTGGGCGTGGGAGGGTGGGGGGATGCGGGAGCCGGGGCGGTTCTTGACGAAGTAGAGGAGGGGCCGCACTAGGCAGCGTCCGGATCATGAACCAGTCCAGGATCGTCCTTCTGTGTGTGATGGCGATCGGACTGATTGCTGTGGTTGCGTGGATGGTTCCCTGGCGCAGCGCCCACAGCGGCGACCCGGAGATCTACGAGCGGAATGCCCACGATCAGTGGATGGCTCCGCTTCGCTCGGGCAGGGTGCTGCGTATCCGCAGTGACGGAAACGACCGGCAGGCGACGTCGCGTGCCAGCACGGCCCCAGTGCAGGCAAGCATGTTCACGGTCCGCACGTTCGGCCGGCTCCACGCGGCGTCAGAGAAGGTGCTGCTCGAAGGTCTCAAACAGGGAGCCGAGAAAGACGAAGCCGACGCCCGCAGGATCGCGAGTGTATCGGTGTCAGCCCGGGACCGCTTTGCGGAAGGCGGGTTGCTGGCTTCCGCCTACATGGCGAAGGCTTGTATGTCCTTGCTCGAGAGGGGGGACTACTTCACCGTGTTGAGCGGATCGAGGGTGCCGGAGCCGGACACGCATGACGTGTTCCAATGTGGACTCTACCGGCTCGAGGACGGGACTGCGGTCGAGGTCGTGTTCTACGTCGACAAGGCGGACCCGACGTACAGCAAGATCCTCGAGTACACGATCGCCAGCCGCGAGCAGATGTTCGAGGACATGGTCCTCGAGCTCAACCGGCTCGATCCGATCGCGCGACAGCGGCGCCATGCAGACAGCCTGGCGGCGACCAGGGAGATCCGGGAACTGGATCGCTCGAACATGACCGGCACGCAGCGAGCCAAGGCGCTCGAACCGCTCAAGGCAAGGCAGCTGCACGACGAGCTGGAGTTCGACCCGCAGCGAGTGGAGTTCCGGCGCCGGAGATAGCGGCCCGGTTGGCGCCGTGCGGGCGCGAGGATGGGCGCGATCAGCCAGGGGTTGCGCTCTGTTATCCTTCCGCCATCCCGCGTCCGTTCGTGAACCCATGAACCATCCCCTGCACGCCTTGCTCCCGCTGGCGCTTCTGAGCCTCGCGCTCGCCCAGGACCCCGCCAGCAAACGCCCCCTGACCCACGACGACTACGACCAGTGGAAGTCGCTCGCTGGCACGACCTACACCAAGGACGGGAGCTGGCTGGCGGTGACCTACGCGGCGCAAGATGGCGACGGGGTGCTGGTCGTGCGGCAGACGACCGGCAGCACGATCTACACGCAGCCGCGCGGGCGCGAGGCGCGCTTCTCGGCCGACGGGAAGTGGGTCGCGTTCATGATCGATCCGACCAAGGCCGAGACGCGCAAGCACAAGCTCGAGCAGCTCGAGAAGCAGCGGCAGCGCGAGCGCGAGGGCGGGGGCGCGAGCGGCACCAGCGCCGCGCCGACGCCGAGTCCCGAGCCGGCGGCAGGCGGCGGGCGGCGCGGCGGCGGCAGACGTGGCGGACAGGCCGGCGGGGCGGGGCCCGCGCCAGCATCGGCGGCGGCACCTGCGGCCGACGAGGGGCCGAAGGCCGTGTTCGGGCTGATGAACCTCGCGGACGGCAAGGTCGAGACGATCCAGAAGGTGAAGGGCTACCGCTTCCCCGAAGAAGGGCCCGCCGTGCTGCTCCTGCACCTCGAGCGCGAAGAGGTCAAG
>CAZSKV010000774.1:0-4509 GCA_964607495.1 uncultured candidatus Brocadiaceae bacterium | reverse complement strand
GCACGTGTTGCATCGTTGTGTCCCTTGTTCTGTGGCGCCCCGGCCACTGCACGTTGGATCATCGTCGCGCGGGGGGGCGGCACCGTCAATCATCGCGCAGCGGGGCGCGACGCTCGCACCGATCGGAAGCAACCGACCGTGTGGTCGTTGACCATCCCGACCGCCTGCATGAACGCATAGCAGATCGTCGTCCCCGTGAACTTGAAGCCGCGGCGGCGCAGGTCCTTGCTCATCGCGTCCGACTCGGGTGTGTGAGAAGGTACGTCCCGCAACGAGCGGAAGCGGTGCACGAGCGGCTTGCCGCCGACGAAACCCCACAGATGCGCCGCGGGATCGGGCAAGGTCAACCAGGCGCGGGCGTTCTGCACCGCTGCCGCCACCTTCAGCCGGTTGCGGACGATGCCGGGATCGGTGAGCAGCCGTTCGATCTTCCTGCGGTCGAAGCGCGCGACCTTGCGTGGCTCGAAGCGCGCGAACGCGCGCCGATAGCCTTCGCGCTTGCGCAGGATGGTCAGCCACGAGAGTCCGGCCTGGGCGCCCTCGAGGATCAGCAGCTCGAAGAGCCTGCGGGGATCGCGCTGAGGTCGGCCCCACTCCTCGTCGTGGTAGGCGACGTAGAGAGGATCGTCACCACACCACGGACAGCGCCGGGTCATGGCGCTGGCAGACAGCCGGTCAGGGCCTCGATGGCGATCCGCTCCTTCGGGATCGCCGCGGTCAGCACCTCGTGGCCGGTCTTCGTGCAGACGACGTCGTCCTCGATCCGGATGCCGCCGAAACCGCGCAGACCGTGCATCGTCAGGAAGCGCTCGGCCTTCGCGAAGTCGACCTGGTCCTTGAACTGCTTGCGGAACTTCTCGTCGTGCAGGATGGCAGGCACGAAGTAGATGCCCGGCTCGATCGTGACGACCATGCCCGGGGCGAGGTCGAGGTCCAGGCGCAGGTATGCGGTCCCGAACTGCTTGCTGCGCGTGCGTCCCCTGGCATAGGCGACCTGGTCGCCATAGGTCTCCATGTCGTGCACGTCGAGGCCCAGCAGGTGGCCGACGCCGTGCGGGAAGAACAGCGCAGGTGCGCCGCTCTCCACGAGCGCATCCGGACTGCCGCGCAGGATGCCCAGGTCGCACAGTCCCTCGGCGATCACGCGCGCAGCGAGCAGGTGCACGTCGCGGTAGCGCTTGCCCGGCGTGACCGCCGCGATCGCCTGCTCGTTGGCCCGCAGCACGATCTCGTAGATCGCGCGGCCTTCTGCGGCGAAGCGGCCGCTGACCGGCCAGCAGCGCGTCACGTCGGCGCAGTAGCCGCTCGCGAGTTCGGCGCCTGCATCCAGCAGCACGATGTCGGTCTCGCGCAGGAGGTTGTCGTGCCGATGGTTGTGCAGCACTTCGCCGCGCACGGAGAGGATCGTGTTGTAGGCCGGGACGCCGCCGTGGCGCGCGAAGCAGCCGTCGACCAGCCCCGCGAGATCCTGTTCGTAGATGCCAGGTCGGGTGCGGGCCATGGCGAGCACGTGCGCTTCCTTGGTGATCGCGGCAGCCTTGCGGATCTCCGCGAGCTCCTCTTCGCCCTTGTGGAGCCGGAGGGCGGCGATCGCCGCGATCAGGTCCGGATGCCCGCTCTTGTCGGCCCGTTCGAACTCGAGCGTCTCGCCGGTGATCGCGAGGGCACGCGCGAGCGCCTTGGGGTCGGCGACCGCCACCGTGTGGGTCTTCCGGCGCTTCGCGAGCGCGACCACGCTGTCCTCGAGCGTCGCCAGGGGCAGTACCTGGGTCACGCCCTGGCTCTCCTTGATCTCGGAGAACGAAGCGACCGGCCCGTGCCAGAGTGCGTCCTCGACCGTGCGCTCGTGCAGGAAGAGCGTCACACTGCCGTCGGCAGGGTCGAACAAGGCCGCGCTGTCGGGCTCCGGGTTCGCGAAGAAGAACAGGAACGTCGCATCCGCCCGATAGGGGTAGACGTTCTGTGGGTAGTTGCGTGCGCGCTGCCCCCCTGCCATCAACAGGACCGGGGTCTTGATCAGATCCAGGAACTCGTTGCGGCGCTGTTTCCGGTGGGCGAGGGTCGGCATCCGGCACAAGCTATCCGTCGCGCCCGGAAACCTCATCGGGGTTGGAGTTATGCTCGACTCCCAGCGTCCACGCGCCCCGCTGGCAGCGTCAGCCACCCATGGTCAAAGGCATTCAGGCAGTCCTCGTTCTCGCACTCCTGGCCTGCGTGGCCTGGTTCGGCTTCTCCTGGTCGCAAGGTACGGCGACGACGACCGAGCCCGACGCGCTGCCGAGCGCGGGCGCGGCGGGGGAGACGGCGGCCGGACTGCCACCGGCAGCCATGACCGCAGCGCCGGCGACGCCGGACGAACTCGCCTCCGGCCCCGGCAACGTGCGCACGGCCATCGATCGGCCAGAGACAGCGGCGAAGGCCGGCGAACCGGTCCCAGTGATCCGCGTGCGCGGCAGGCTCGTGACCCCGATGGGCAAGCCGGTGTCCGGCCAGCAGGTGCGCTATCGGCCGGCGTTCGAGGAGGGTCTGCCGCTGCCGATCGAGTTCGATCCCCGCCCCGACCGCACGCCGGCCAAGGATCTGCCGCGGACCAACGCGGACGGCGTGTTCGTGCTCGAGGCGTACAAGGGCCGCCCCGGCCTGCTGCAGCTCCCCGAACAGCAGTGGGTGTTCCGCGAGGCCACGGAGTCGACGATCCCGGGCACGAGCACGTTCCGCTTCGACGCAGTGGAGAGCGAGCGCGACCTGGGTCCGATCCAGGTCGTCGCGGCAGCCCAGATCACCGGCACGATCTGCGATCTGACCGGCAAACCGCTCGAGGGCATCGGCATCCGCATCCAGAACGCCGCGTCGCCTTCGGTCCTGCCGCTCTTCCTCGGCAACCAGGGGCCCAAGAGCGACGCGCAGGGGAAGTTCGCGCTGCGCGGCCTGCCGGCCGGCAAGTTCCGGCTCACGACTTCGTCGGCCGGCCACGTGACCACGACGCGCGAGCTCGAGTTGCGCGAAGCGGAGCACAAGGCCGACGTCGTGTTCGAGCTCGCGCAGGGACGCACGATCGCGGGCAGCGTGCTCGACGATCTCGGCCGGGCCGTTTCGGGCGCCAGTGTCGTCGCCCGCAAGAAGAGCCTGTCCGGGACGATCGTGATCGAGGGTGTCGGCGAGGTGGCGGCCAAGACCGACGCGCAAGGGCGCTTCGTGCTCGGCGGCGTCGACGAGACCGGCACCACGGTGCGAGCGGGATTGCGCGGCTACGAGAGCGCCCAACAGGTGGACGTGCCTGCCGGCACCGCGAACCTCGTGCTGACGCTCGCGCGGCAGGGCTCGGTCTCGGGTGTGCTCGTCGACAACAACAGCCAGCCGATTGTCGGGAGCGAAGTCTCCTACCAGCGCCCCAGCTCCGAGGGCGAGTCCCTGCGGCTCCCAGGCTTCGGTGTGAACAAGACCGACAAGGACGGCCGGTTCCACCTCGAGAACGTGACCCCTGGCGTCGTGACGGTCCGCGCCGAAGGCGACGAGCACCGGCCGACCGATCCCGTGCGTGTGAGCGTGCAGCCCGGAACCCTGACCAGCGACGTCAAGCTCGTCGGCCGCAGGGGGGCATTGGTCGACGTCCTGGTGGTCGACGCGAAAGGTGATCCCGTCGATGGTGCACTGGTCGAGGTGAAGGAACCCGCGCCCGTCGCCGAGCAACAGTTCGATGCACCGACCCAAGGCGCACGCATGCGCCGCGTCGAGCGACGCATGCGCGCCAACGGCGACTTCCAGGTCAACCGGAGCGACGCGGTGCGGGTGCTCGGCGAGCGGAAGACCGGCAAGGACGGCCGCGCGCGGATCGGCGGGCTGCCGGCCGGGGCCGCGTTC
The DNA here is from genome assembly GCA_964607495.1 of uncultured candidatus Brocadiaceae bacterium. Lineage (GTDB taxonomy): Bacteria > Planctomycetota > UBA1135 > UBA1135 > UBA2386 > CAZSKV01. The sequence continues at coordinate 648 of CAZSKV010000774.1, read as the reverse complement.
GTGCACGCTTCGCACCCGGATCTGGCCGGACCGAAGCCGGCCCCGGTCACGCTCGCCGACAGCGGCGCCGCCGAGGTCCGCCTCGCGATGCGACGTGGCGGCAGTCTCGAGCTCACCGTGATCGACGTCGACAAGCGGCCGGTCGCCAAGGCCCGGGTGCGCATCAAGGGTCCGATCGGACCCGGCGAGGAGGTCGACACGCGCACCGTCACCACGAATGCGGACGGGCAGGTCAAGGTCGGCCCACTCGCGCCGGGCACCTACTCCGCGGTGCTCGCACCGGAAGGCAAGCCGATGAACGTCGGCGGCATGGCGATGGTGCTCATGGGCGAGCCCGAGCCGCTCGAGGAGTCGCGGATCGAGCTCGCGGTGCGCGAGGACCAGAGCGTGCTCGGGACGATGGTGCAGCCGCTGCTCGCGACGCTCAACGGGACGATCCAGGACGCGACGGGTCCGGTTGCGAACGCGCAGATCGAGCTCACGCGCATCCGCGAGGAAAGCAACGTTCCGGGGCTCGCCTCCGGCTCCCATTCCGGCAAGAGCGGCAAGGACGGACGCTTCGCGGTCGACGGTCTGCCTGCCGGCAAGTACACGCTGAGCTACGGCAAGCGCGACGCCCTGGTGATGCACGAGGAGACCTTCGAGGTG
>CAZSKV010000773.1:0-1506 GCA_964607495.1 uncultured candidatus Brocadiaceae bacterium | reverse complement strand
TCGCTCCCGGGAACCCGCGCGTCACCTCGTCGCTGCCGGACGCCGCGACTACGTGCCCGGCACCGCGCCCACGACCTGCTTCGTCAACTCGTGCTTCTTGTCGCTGAAGATCTTCATCTCGCCGCGCTTGAGCTGCGGATCGTCCTTCAGGTCGATGCCGATCTTGAACCGCTTCTCCAGCTCCGAGAAGCGGCGCGCCTCCTGCTCGACGAAGTACAGCGCCACGTCGGGCGCCACCTTGCAGGTGATGCGCTTGTGGCCGCCCATCGCCATCACGCGCCGCATGGCGCGCTCGAGCTTGACCAGCATGGTCTCGTTGCTCGGCACCTTGCCGAGGCCGCCGCACGTGGGGCAATCCTCGGTGTAGTAGTGCAGCAGGCTCGAGCGCTCGCGCTGGCGGGTCATCTCGACCAGGCCCAGCTCGCTGACGGCGAACGCCTTGGTGCGCGCCCGGTCCTTGCGCAGCTCGCTGCGCAGCGTGTCGAGCACCGCCCGCTTGTTCGAGTCGTTCTCCATGTCGATGAAGTCGACCACGATGATGCCGCCGATGTCGCGCAGCCGCAGCTGGCGCGGCACTTCGACCGCCGCTTCCATGTTGGTGCGGAAGATCGTCTCTTCCTGGTTCTTCTTGCCGGTGAAGCGGCCGGTGTTCACGTCCACGGCGACCAGCGCCTCGGCGTGGTCGATGCAGATGTAGCCGCCCTTCTTGAGCCACACCTTGCGCTCGAACGTCTTCTCGATCTGCGACTCGATGCCGAAGGCGTCGAAGATCGGGTCCTTGCCCTTGTAGTGCCGGACGCGGTCCGCCAGCTCGGGAGAGACGGCCTTCAGGTAGCGCTCGATCTCGGTGAACGAGCCCTTGTCGTCGATGAAGACCTCTTCCACTTCCTCGGTGAACAGGTCGCGGATCAGGCCGGCCGTCATTTCCAGCTCGCGGTGCACCAGCGCCGGGGCGCGGGAGCCCTGGGCCTTCTTCTCGATCTTCTGCCAGAGCCGCGTGAGGTGCTTGATGTCGGCCGCGTACTCGGCGTCGCCCTTCCCCTCGCCCGCCGTGCGGGCGATGAGCCCGACGTTGGCCGGCTTGAGGTCGTGGATGATGGCCTTGATGCGCTGCCGCTCGGCGCGCTCGTCGATGCGGCGCGAGACGCCCACGTGGTCGACGCCGGGCATGAGCACGCAGAAGCGCCCGGGCAGGCTGATCTGCTGCGTCACGCGCGGGCCCTTCGTCCCGATCGACTCCTTGGTGATCTGGACGAGGATCTCCTGCCCCTTCTTGAGGTGGTCCTCGATCTTGGGGATCGGCGCGCGGCGGCGCTTCTGCCGGTCGCCTTGCGTGTCGTCGGCGTCGGACAGGTCCTCGAGGCCGCTCAGCGACTCGGCCAGGTCGGACGCGTGCAGGAAGCCCGTCTTGGGCAGGCCGAGGTCCACGAACGCCGACTGCATGCCGGGCAGCACGGCGTTGACGCGGCCCTTGTACACGTCGCCGACGTTGCGCCGCTGCTCGGC
>CAZSKV010000772.1:0-6681 GCA_964607495.1 uncultured candidatus Brocadiaceae bacterium | reverse complement strand
ACAACGACGGCGACCTGGACTTGCTGCTTGGCATGGTCCGCAGCAATCCCCTGAACATGGTGCAGCTGTTCGCGAACGACGGTACCGGCCACTTCACCGACGTCACGAGGACCCACCTGCCGCAGTTCGGCAGTGGCATCGGGCTGGCCGTGGTCCCCGCGGATTTCGACCGCGACGGCGATCTCGATGCCGTGCTCGCCTTCGGTGGCACGACCGTGGTCCTGATCAACGACGGTACCGGCAAGTTCAGCGATCAGAGCGCAACCCGCATGGTCCCGATGTCGATCCTCACCGACTGTGTGAGCACCGCCGACGTCGATGGCGATGGGGATCTCGACCTCGCGGTGTCTACCGGCGGCGGCTACCCGGTGCAGCTCTACCTGAACAACGGATCGGGAGTGTTCCATGACGTCACCGCGACCCGGATGCCCCCGATGCCCTTGACCGCGCCGCGACACGCCTTCGCTGACATCGACGCGGACGGTGACCAAGACCTCGTGTTCGCGGTAAAACCCATCGTTGGCTGGATTCCTGGCTACGACCGGATCTACCTGAACGACGGTACCGGCACGTTCACGGACGCCACTGGAGCCTACTTCGAGCCTGTCGACGACGTGACCCTGCCCGTGAGCTGTGGCGACATCGACAACGACGGCGACGTCGACATCGTGTTCGGAAACTCGGGCGTCGGCAACAAGAACCGCGTGCTCTTCAACCGCACGCGCCAGTTCTACACCTCGACCACGCCCGCGGCAGGCACCTGGTGGGTGTTCGAGTACTGGGGCGATCCAGGTCACTCCGCGCTCACCCTCTTGTCCGCGGGCCAGGGACGCCTGCATCTCCCGCCGCTGGGCACCTGCTGGCTGGACCTCGCGACGCTCGCCGTGCTCCCAGGCGCGGTCACGATCCCGCAGGGGCGCTGGACCACGCTCCTGCTCAAGGTCCCCAACGATCCCCTGCTGCGCAATCAGACGTTCTACGCGCAGTCGTTGCTCGTGCACCCCTCGCAGCCAGACCGCAGCCGGTTCACGGGCATGTTCTTCGCGACGTTCCAGTGACTCAGGCGCAAGAGGCGCGCCTGCAGCACGTGACGAACTCCAACGCACACTCGGCCCAGCTCGGCAACGCCGCTGCCGCGCGCGCGCATCCGTCGCGCAGTGCCTGCCGACGCGCGCACGAGCCGAGGAGCTCACGCAGCGCGGCGGCCGCGGCCCCGAGATCGCCAGGCGGCACGAGGATTCCTGTCTCGCCATCGGTCACACACTCGGGGACGCCGCCATCGGCGTAGCCGACGGCTGGTGTGCCGCTCGCGACCGCTTCGGCGTAGACCATCCCGTATGGCTCGGCGCGGCTCAGCAACGCGAAGACTTCGGACCGCGTCATGAGTTCGCACACCATCGCGGGATGAACGCGGCCGTGGATGCGGATGCGTGGCGCGAGAGGGCTCGCGGCAGCCGCCGCCGCGAACTCACGCGCGCACTCGGGGTCGGCGCGCGGGTCGCCGACGACGTCCCACGTGAAGGGGACGTCTGCGAGCTGTTCGAGCGCGTGCAGCAGGTCGAGGTGGCCCTTCCGGCGCTCGAAGTTGCCAACGCTCAGGACGCGCGGCGCGCCGTTGGTGGCCGCGCGCGCGCGCCGTGTCGCGGCAACGCCAGGCCGGCACACGGCGACACACGCGCCCGGCGCGCGCCGTAGCACATCGCGCGCCATGAACCCGCTCGTCGTCACGCACCCGGCCGCCGCGGCCAGCGCAGCGTCCGCCTGCGGCGCCGGCGGCGGAGGCAACGAGTGCACGAGTTGCACGACGCGGTGGCCGCCCCATGCGGCAGGCGGCACGTCGCCGAGGAAGAGGCTGTCGAGCGCGAGCACCTGGCCAGGCCCCGGCGGCAGGTCCGCGAGCTCGGCGACGAGGCGGGAGGCCGGCACGGAGCGCAGCTCGCAAGTGCCAGCAGGCGCGTGCGCGGCGACCCGCGCATTGAAGAGATGGCCGCCGGTCCACGGGTTCTCGGCCGGGGGCGCGATCAGGACGACGCGCACGACGGGCTCCGCAAGAGCAGCGCCGCGAGGGCGGCGTAGTCCGTGGCCGCCGGCTCGACGCCGGTGGGGGAAGGTCGGCCGAACAGGATCGTGCGCCAGCCGAGGCGGCGCGCCCCGTGCAGGTCGGGATCGATCTCGTCGCTGATCATCACCGCACGCTGCGGCGGGAACCCGGCGTCACGCCGCACGCACTCGTAGGCGAACGCCGCCGGCTTGCCGACGATCGTCGCCGGCCGGCGCGCGCAGTACTCGAGCCCGGCGACCCAGAAGCCGACGTCGATCACGCGGCAGCCGTCCTTCTGCCAGTGCGGCTTGCGGTGGATGGCCACGAGCTCGGCGCCACGGTGCAGCGCCTCGAACGCCTGCTGCAGCACCTTGCGGTCGTAGTACTCGAACCAGTCGCCGACCACGACCACCTGCGCGCGCGCGCCGCCGCGCGGCAGGTGCGCGAACTCCTCGGCGGCCGGCGGCCCGGCCAGCACGAGCGCGGGCGTGCCCGGCGCGATCCAGCGCGCGGCCAGGTACGACGCGGTGTAGAGCTCGTCGTACTCGAGCGTCAGGCCGGCCCGGCGCAGCTCGGCCACGCGGCTGCCGCGGCTGTTGAAGCCGTCGTTGGTCAAGAAGCGCAGCGTGTGCCCGGCCGCGCGCAGCCGCGCGAGCAGGTGCACGATCTCGGCCGGCACTTCACCGTCGAAGTTCACGACGCCGTCGAGATCGAACACCAGGAGGTCGCTGCGCGTGCCGTCGAGCGGGGTCTCGCGCGGCACGACCGCACGCAGGCCCACGTGGCCGAGGCTCTCGTACTTGACCTGCAGGTAGCGCACGTTGTGCGGATTGGGTTCGCTGAGCGTCGGCAGCACGCGCGTGACCTGCACGCCGTGCCGGCGCAGCGCGCGGACCTTGGTCGGGTTGTTGGTCAATAGCTCGACCTGGCTCGCGCCGTGGTCCGCGAGCAGCAGCGCCGCGGCCGCGAAGTCGCGCGCATCGATCGGGAAGCCGAGGCGGCGGTTGGCCTCGAGCGTGTCGGCGCCGCTCTCCTGTTCGGAGTAGGCCGCGATCTTGTTGGCGAGACCGATCCCACGCCCCTCCTGGCGCAGGTAGACCACGGCGCCACGACCCTGGCCGGCGATCGTGCGCAGCGCGTTGCGCAGCTGCGCGTCGCAGTCGCACTTCAGCGAGGCCAGGACCTCGCCGGTGAAGCACTCGGAGTGGATCCGGACCAGCGGCGCCGCGCCGGCGAGATCGCCCATGCGCACGAGCAGCGCGCTCTCCTCGCCGTCGACCGCGTAGACGACGACCGTGAACTCGCCGAACTCGGTCGGCAGCTTGCACTCGGCGAGGCGCTGGATCGCGGGCCGTGGCAGCGGCGCCGTGCCGAGGCCGCAGGCGGCGACGAAGGCCTGGAAGTCGAGCCGTCCCGCGGCGTCGGCCACGGGGATCGCGAGGATCTGCTCGGGCCAGTCGCTGCGCGCGTCCGGCGGGCCGAGCACCGCGTCGACCGCGGCCGCCCAGGGCAGCGCACCGGCGCCGAGTTCGCGCGCCGGCCGCATGCAGAGCAGCCTGGACTCGCAGAGCGCCGGCAGCTGGGCCAGCCAGTCGGGAGTGTGCAGGGTCGCGAGGAAGGCGTCGGCCAGCACCGCGACCTCCCCGCTGCCCATGCGGCGCAGCCGTTGCTCGAGCTCGGCCGGCGGGCACTCCTCGGTGCGGCCGAGGCCGGTCGCCAAGAGGCGCTGCGCGAGGTCGGCAGCGAGCGCATCGAGTGGCTGCGCGACCGGGACCAGGAAGCGGATCATCGTGCGCCCTGCGGGTAGGCGATCCGCGGCAGCAGGTCCTGGTGGTGCCCCGCATAGATGCCGCGCATGAGTCCGGGCAGCGCCGCGAACGGCGTCGCGGGCCCGAGCAGCGGGTCGAGCGCATCCGTGTCGAGCAGGCGCAGCACCTCCTGCAGACGCGCGGCCGGGTCGTGGCTGTGCCGCAATGCCGGGGCGACACTGCCGACCTGCGAGGCGATCAGGCGCTGGCGCTGGTCGTGGAAGCGCGAGCCGAGATCGAGCGTGACCGCTTGCGTCCCGTACCAGCTGAGGTCGATCACGCGACCCTCGAAGCCGAGCAGGTCGATCGCGGTCTGCAGGCCGGCGCCGCGGCCGCTGGCGTGGAACACGACCGGGAACGCGCCGGTCGCCGCCGCTTCGGGCGCGAGTGCCGCGGCCACGAACGGCAGCTGCTGCGCAAACCGGCGCCGCGCAGGATCGACCTCGAAGAGCGTCGCGCGGCGGTCGCACACGCGGTGCAGCACGTAGGCCAGCAGCAAGCCGACCAGGCCGGCGCCGACCACCGCGACCTCTTCGCCGGGTTGCAGCGCCGCGTCCCACACGCCGTTCCAGGCCGTCTCCAGGTTGGGGATCAGGAGCGCGCGCGGCGCCGGCAGCCACTCGGGCAGCACCAGGGCCGCTGCATCCGCGACGTCGGCCAGATCCTGGTGCGGGTGCATCGTGAACACCCGCGCGCCGCGCAGCGCGCCGGCCGTGGCCTTGCCCACCAGGCAGTAGCCGTACTTGACCGGCAGCGTGAACGCCCCGCGCATCCCGCGGCAGGCCATCCGGGCCGCCGCCGCGGCCGGGACCTGGCCGAGCCCCACGAGCCGCTCGGTGCCCGGGCTCACGCCGCTGCACTCGGCCTGCACGCGGCTCGATCCGGGCGCCGGCTGCGCGGGCAGCTCCTCACGGCGCAGCTCGCCCTCGCCTTGGCGCACGACCCAGTACGCGGTCGCGAGTGTCATCCGCGCGGCTCCGGCAGCGCGGTCTCCGGGCGGCATACGAAGAGCAGCTCGCCGTCGAGGTCGAAGTGTTCCGCCGTGAGCCGCCTGGCCTGCGCGATCTGTGGCACCTCGGGCAGCACGAACCCAGGCACGCCGGAGCCGAGGATGCGCGGGGTCACGTGCACGTGCAGCAGGTCGATCGCGCCGGCCGCGAGGAAACCCGAAAGCGTGCGGCCGCCGCCTTCGACGAAGAGCGAGTGCACGCCGCGGGCCGCGAGCGCCACGAGCAGCTGCGGGAGCGGCAGGCGGCCGTCCCGCTCAGGGTCGAGGGCGATCACGTCGAGCCCCTGCTGGAGCGCAGCGGCCGCGTGCTCCCGGTTGCAGACCAGCGTGCAGCCGGGGCCGGCATAGACGTTCAGTTCGTGGCGGTGATGCACGGTGCTCGCGGTGCCGTTCAGCACCAGCCGCTTGGGGTGCGTGCCGGGCACATGGCGCACGGTGAGTTGCGGGTTGTCCCGCTCGACCGTGTGCCGGCCGACCAGGATCGCGTCATGGAGTGCGCGCAGGCGGTGGGCGTGGCGGAGGTTCGCCTGGTTGCCGATCCACTGCGAGTCGCCCGAAGTGCAGGCGATGCGGCCGTCGAGCGTCTGCGCGAGATGACCGGTCACGTGCACGCGGCCCTGCCGCGCCGCCGCCGCGGCAGCCAGCACGATCGGCAGGTAGAGGCGCAGGAACGCCGGCGGCGGCGCGCCGTGGCCGTTGCGCTGCGGGACCTCCCACGCCGGCGCGGGGCCAGCGAGGGCGATCGCATGCGTCTCGTCGGCAGGGCCGGCTTGTGTGTCGCAGCGCCAGGTCGCGCCGCTGCGGGCCAGATAGAGCGTCGTCGCGCCCGGCGGCGGCTGCCGCAGGTGCGCGCGCAGCATCAACAAGGCCTGCCACGGCGAGGACGATTCTCCCAGGGTGCACGTCATCGTGAGAGGGAGCAGCATGGTAGCTTGCAACCGCGGTTCCGGTCGGCCGAGTCTGCCTCGTTTCCGGACGCGGGCTAGACTCCGGATCCCAGATGCGGACCCCGGAAGCCCATTCCATGCACTCGCCCGCGGGCGGACCGGCCGGCCCTGCCGAGGTCAGGACCTGGTTCGAGCAGACCTACCGCACGCGGGGCTACCGCTACCTGCGTCCGGCCGCGGCCTACCCGATCTACCTGCAGCTGCTGGATGCGCGCCCCGGCGAACGGCTGCTCGACCTCGGCTGTGGCCCGGGTCTGCTGCTCGCGGCGGCGCAGCGCCGCGGGGTGCGCGGGTTCGGGATCGACATCGCGTTCGCCGCGCTCGGCATGGCGCGCGCCGACGGCCATGCGCGCGAACTCGTGCTGGGGTCGGCGCTGGAGCTGCCGTACGCCGATGCCACCTTCGACCTCGTGACCTGCATCGGCGTGCTCGAACGGCTCGACGCCCGAGCGCGCGCGTTGGCCGAGCTCCAGCGGGTCTGCAAGCCGGGCGCCCGCCTGTGCCTGATGGTGCGCAACGCCGAGAGTCTTTCCTGGCGGATGCGCACCGCGTTCGGCCGCCAGGATCGCCGCAGCCATCAGGATGCGGCGACCCTTGCGGAGTGGGAGCAGGGTTTCGCGGCCGCCGGCTTCCACGTGGTTGCGATCCATCCCGACCAGTGGTTGCGCCAGCGCCTGCGCCGACTGTGGCGCGGGCCACCCGATCCCATGCAACCCGAACCGATCGCGCGGCCGCTGCTGCCGCTGCGCCTGGCGCTCGAGTTCATCTTCCTGTTGCGCCGGCCGTGAGCAGCCAGGAAGAAACCGCGGCGGCAGCGCTCTACGAGGGCCTCGCGCGTTACCAGTGGTGGTCGCGCCGCCTGCGGCGCGCGCAACA
>CAZSKV010000771.1:0-2571 GCA_964607495.1 uncultured candidatus Brocadiaceae bacterium | reverse complement strand
GGCGCTGCGCGCCTTCCTGCAGCAGAATCGCGGCAAGGTCCCGATCGGCCTGCTGACCGTCACCAACAACTCGGTCGGCGGACAACCGGTGTCGATGGCCAACATCCGCGCCACGAGCGCGCTCTACCACGAGTTCGGGGTGCCGTTCTTCCTCGACGCGGCGCGTTTCGCCGAGAACGCCTGGCAGATCCAACAGCACGAAGAGGAATGGCAGAAGGTCCCGCTGCCGCAGGTCGTGCGCGAGATGTTCGCCTGCGCCGATGGGTTCATGCTCTCGGCCAAGAAGGACGGACTCGTGAACATCGGCGGCCTGCTCGCCGTCGACGACGACGATCTCGCCGCGAAGGTCCGCAATCTGCTGATCCTCACCGAGGGCTTCCCGACCTATGGCGGACTGGCCGGCCGGGATCTCGCGGCCCTCGCCCAGGGTCTGCGCGAGGTGCTCGACCCCGACTACCTCGCCTACCGCGCCGCGAGCGCGCGCTATCTCGCGGACCGCCTCGAGTCGCTCGGCGTGCCGACCGTGCGGCCCTGCGGGATGCATGCGATCTATGTCGATGCCCGGGCCTTCCTGCCCCAGATCCCGCCCCAGGACCTGCCGGGGCAGGCGATCTGCTGTTCGCTCTACCTGATCGGCGGCATCCGGGCCGTGGAGATCGGGACCTTGATGTTCGGCGCCGCGGCGAAGCTCGACCTCGTGCGCCTGACCCTGCCGCGCCGCACCTACACGCAGAGCCACTTCGACTGGGTCATCGAGGCGTTCGCGGAGCTGTGCCGCAACAAGCACACGCTGCGCGGGTACCGGATCGTCGAGGAGGCGCCGATCCTGCGCGCCTTCACGGCCAGGCTGGCGCCGCGGTGAAGCCTGGAGGTCGTTGCTAACGCGCGAGCTCGGCCACGAGCGTCAGACCACTGAGCCTTGCGGCGCGCGCGGCTCTCGGCTTGTCGCCGAGCAGCAGCCACGCGACCGCCGGCTCCTCGAAGCTCGCGGCGTGGATCACGGCGGGATCGCTGCGCTCCAGATCCAGCGGCAGGCAGCGGGCATAGGCCTCACGGTCCTCCAGCTGCAGCGCGCAAGAGGCGCGCAGCAGCTTGTCCTGGCTCCGCGCGAGCACGACTCGCATACAGCGCAGGCGCTCCGCGCGGTCGGGGACGCCATCGCGCAGCGTCGCCAACGCCTGGTCCAGTCCGGGTGGCGCGAAGCGGTCGTAGGCCCCGACCAGCAGGAGGCCAGTGACAAGGGCGCAGAAGACCGCGGGGGCACGCATCGCAGGCAACCCATGATGCCCGCGGCCCCCGGGGGGTGTCGAGGGACGCCGGGTGCGGCGTAGACTTCTGCGCGCCCTGTCCCTCCCCTCTCCCCCCGGAGCCCTCATGTTGCGTGCCATCGCCGCTAGCGCCCTGCTCACCGCGCTCGCGCTCGCCCAGGAACCATCCCACCACCTCGTGCAGGTCCGCATCCGCGACGCACACTCGCTGGACAGGCTGCTGAAGCTCGACCTCGACCTCGCGGCCTGCACCGCGCTCGTAGGTCCGGTCAAGCTGGTCGATGTGATCGCCACGGACGCCGACATCGCGCAGAAGCTGGACGGGTCAGGGCTCGACTTCGAGATCGCGATCCGCGATCTCGAGAAACACTACGCGCGCGAGCTCGCGAAATCGGGCGGTGGCATCGGCCCGCTCGCCGATCTGACGCCACCCCTCGGTCAGGGCGCCATGGGTGGGCACTACACGCTCGCGCAGGTGACCGCGATCCTCGACTCGTTCGCGCAGACCTATCCGACCCTATGCGCACCCAAGGTCTCGATCGGCAAGAGCATCGAGAACCGCGACCTCTGGATGGTCAAGATCAGCGACAACGTCAACCAGAAGGAGAACGAGGCCGAGCTGTACTTCGACGCCCTGCACCACGCGCGCGAGCCGCTGTCGATGGAGGCGACGCTCCTGTTCATGGACTGGCTGTTGCAGAACTACCGCAAGGATCCCCAGGCCACCTGGCTCGTCGACAACCGCGAGTTCTACTTCGTGCCGGTCGTCAACCCCGACGGCTACGAGTACAACCGCAGCACGAATCCCGGTGGCGGCGGCATGTGGCGCAAGAACCGCCGCAACAACGGCTCGAGCTTCGGCATCGACCTCAACCGCAACTACGCGACCGGCTGGAACGCCCCGAACGGCGGCAACTCGACCAACCCCTCGAGCGACACCTACCGTGGCACGGCGCCGTTCTCCGAACCGGAGACCACGGCGATCGAGAACCTGCACGTGCAGCACCAGTTCGCGCTCTCGTTCTCGACCCACACCTACACCGACATCCTGCTGCGGCCCTGGGGCTATCAGGTTGGCGACCCCGTGAACAAGGCCGACTACGACCTGATCGGCGCCCCAGCCGTCACGCAGAACGGCATCCAGCAGGGCCAGACCGCGACCCTGCTCTACATCGCCGCCGGCTGCGCGATCGACCACCACCATCAGGCGCGGGGCTCCTACTCCTGGACCGCGGAGCTCGGCAAGTCCTCGGAGGGCGGCTTCTGGCCGAACCCGACCGCCACGGTCGCGATCGCGAACCGG
>CAZSKV010000770.1:0-3190 GCA_964607495.1 uncultured candidatus Brocadiaceae bacterium | reverse complement strand
ACCGGGTGGCGAAGTACAACCAGCTGTTGCGGATCGAGGAGAAGCTCGGGGACGGGGCGGTCTACGGGGTGGCGTAGCCCCGGCGAGAACGTGCCGGCACTCCGACCCGGCGATCTCAGCCCGCCCCGGTCCCGGTCACGTCGACATCCACCACTGCCCTCCCGAGCTCCACGGTTCTGGTCCATGCCGGCTGCGCGGCGCCGGCCGGCGTGCACTCGAGCCGGTAGCTGGCCGCGCCCGGCAGGACGATCGAGCCTTCGAGGCAGGCCCGCTGCCCCAACGCCGTGCCGATCAACCGCGGCCGGAGCTGCAGCCGCTCGACCCCGTGCGGACCCGCGATCGCGACCTCGGCGCGCGCCGCGCCGCCCACAGCGAACCAGCGCACGCGCAGCAGCGTGCCGGCGACCAGCTCGACGGTCGTCTCGCGGCCGCGGACCTGCACCGGGCGCACGGTGACCGCATAGGCTGTCCGGCCCGAGAGGCTCAGGTGCACATCGTACGGAACCTCGCCGACGTCCAATGCCGGCAGCGCCCAGCGATGCGGCCCGACGTAGAGGATCTGCTCGTCCTCGCCGACCGGCCACCCGGCCCGCCGCGCGTGCAACGTGCCGGGAAGCACGGCCTGCGCGGCTCCGGCCAGCGTCAGGCGCGTCGTGGCCGCCGGCGGCCGGATCGTGATCTCGGCGCGGCATGGGTTCGCCGCCGACACTTCGAGCCGCAGCGGGCTCGGCAGGATCTCGGCGGCGCCGAGCGGCAGCAGGTCGACGACATACTCGCCCACAGGCAGCTGTGCGGCGATCGTCTGCCGGCCTTTGCGCAGGAGCCCGCCCAGCGGATGCAGATCACCCAGGCATTCGTCGCTGCGACGCGCGAAGAGATGCAGCGGCGTGCCCGGCTCGATGCTCACGCGCACGTCGGCCTCGAGCTGCACCGCGAGCATCGGCTCGGCGGCGATCAGCAGGCAGACGGTCTCGCGCAACGGCGAGGCTCCGGTCAGCAGCAGCCGGCAGGCGTGCGGGGGGCGAGCCTCGCGGCCGGCGCCGGGTGCGCACGCGAGGTACACGCTCGGCGGCAGGTCCGGGAAGCACGCATAGCCCTGGCCATCGAGCGGGCGCTGGATCGATGGCTTGCTCGCATCCTCTCCGAACAGGCTGACCTGCCCGCTCGTCGCCGACCCGCCAAGATCGGGCCGCAGCACGAACACGTGCACCGTGCGGCGCTCGGCCGCGAGCACGATCTCGTGCCGATTCTCGCCGGGTCCCAGCGCAATCCGGGCATGGCCGACGAGCGGCGGGCTGCCAGCGGCGGCCACCGCGAGCCAGACCTGCCGCCCGCTCGCGAACGGCAGCGTGAGGCTGCCCTCGTGCGCCTGGCGCTCGACGCCCTGCGGCAGAGCCTGGCCCCGCAGCGCGGGACCGAGATCGGGCATGGCTGGCACGCCGTCGAGCGTCGTCCACGCAACGGCGCCGCGGCAAGGCTGGCCGTCGGCGCGGCGGATCCGGAGGCGCAGCTCGGCGGCGGTCGAGCGCGACGCCGGTGCGGGCGACCCGTACGCCGGCTCGGGCGTGACCGAGCCGCGCGCAGCGGCTCCGGCCGCTGCGACGGGTGCGCTCTGGCGCACGCCGGCGTATCCCAGCACGGTCGCGAGCACGATCGCCAGCAGGGCAAGCGCAACCGGCGGCCGGATCACCGCACGATCTCGAAATGCGCCTTGGTCGTGACCCCTTCGATCGCCGTCGGCCCACAGAGCAGCGCGGCGGTGTGCAGTCGCAGCCACCAGAGCCCGGGGTCGTTCGGCACCGGGATCGTCCACGAGCCCTTGCCGTTGGCGTCGAGCGGGATCGTCCACGCCGCGCTCGCCGATGCGAAGAGCAGCGGATCGGCCTGCAGCGGCAGCAGTTCGGTGCCCCACGGGCGGCCGAGCACCGGGATGCCGGGGCCGGCTCCCTGCGACATCAACAGCCACGCGAGCCGGTTGCCGAACCACGGCGCGTCGATCTCGAGACGGACGCTCTCGCCAGGGCGCGGGTGGACCGGCGTCGCTCGGTGGGTCGTGACCTGCAGCTCGATACCCGTGTATTGGGCAGGGCCGCCATAGAACGAGACGAAGTATGCGCGCACGCGCTGGCGGCCTGGGTCGTAGACCATCGCGCGCAGGTTGGTGTCCTTGGGGATTGCGTCGACGCTGAGCTGCTGCCAATCGGTGCCGTCCCAGAGCCACGAGTGCCAGGTCCTGACCTGCATCTGATTCTGCTCGTAGCCGAGCAGCACCGTGCTCCGGAGGTAGGGGACATAGGCGAGCTTGCAGAAGATGAGCGGCGGCGGGGCATGCGCCGAGAAACGCTGCGTCCACTGCACGCCGTCCCACTCCCAGGTCTCGTTGACCTGCGAGGTCTGCCCGCCGAACATCACGAGGCGATTGCGCAGCTCGTCGAAGGCCGCCCCGAGGGCCCTTCGGGCCGGCGCAGGCGAGGTCGGCTTCAGCGTACGCCAGGCAGCACCATCGAACTCGTGGATCTCCCCGGTGCTGTTCGCGCAGATGCTCGTCGCCCGCCGCGAATCGTAGGCCCAGTTTCCGCCAGCTCCCCAAGTCGTCGGAATCCCGAGCTTCTTCCAGTCCGTACCGTCCCATGACCAAGTGTCGACCCCGCTCGCCGAAGAGTCGTAGACCACAGCGTAGGTGACCCTTCTTCTCGGGTCGTAGCCCAGGTAGGCCTGGCCGTACGGCAGCACGGTCGCTGGAAAGATCTGCCGGATTCCGGACTCGTCCCAACGCCAGGTCTGCAGCGGCGCGAAGGCGGCTGGCGGAACTTCCGTGATCAGCATCCCATCCGCCTGACCGTCGTAGCCCATGCCCATGAAGATCTGGGATGGGATCACCTCCTTGCCGTCCGTGCGCCACTGCATGCCGTCGTAGATGTGCGTCGACGCCTTGAATCGATTGGTGACGTTCTTGCCGTTGTCCTGACCAAATGGATCCAGGATCACCCGCCTTCCGAGATCCGCGACGATGTCCGCACTCGAGTCGTGCACGGCCTGCGTGGGGAACATGTCGATCCACGCGGTCCCGTCCCAGCGCCACAACGTCTGCACGTTCGGGTATGGCACCCGGCGCGCCTTCAAGATCACACGTCCCTGCCATGGGTCGTCGCACATCGAGTCCGCGTATTCTGACGGTGGGCTAGCAACC
>CAZSKV010000769.1:0-7030 GCA_964607495.1 uncultured candidatus Brocadiaceae bacterium | reverse complement strand
GCCGAGCACCTGGACCTCGCGGTCTTCCCGTCGCTCTGTGCCGAGACCTACGGCCTCGTGGTCGAGGAGGCGCTCGCGCGGGGCGTGCCGGTCGTGGTCTCGGCGCTCGGGGCGTTGTCGGAACGCATCGGCGGCGCGGGCGTGGTCGTGCCGGCCGGCGAGGTCCTGCCGCTGCGCGCCGCGATCCAGCGGCTCGTGCAGCAGCCGGCGGCGTACGCGCAGCTCGTCGCGGCGATCCCGGCCGAGTTCCCGACGATCGCGGCTGCCGCCGCGCGCTACCGCGAGTTCTATGTGCGCGCCCGCCAGCAGGTGTCGCGATGAAACACCGCTTTCCCCCGCTCCTTCCCAAGCAGGACCTGCGTCCACCCGTGCTCGTGCTGGCTGCGCACCCGGACGACGAGGTGATCGCCTGCGGCGGCATGCTCGCCTGGCACCGTCAGGCCGGGCATCCGCTCACGGTCGTCCACGTGACCGACGGCGCCGCCGGCGATCCGGACGGCCGCCATGGCGACATCGCGGCGGTGCGCCGCGCCGAGGGCAAGGAGGCGTTGCGGCGGCTCGGGGTCGAGGACCTGCGCGGGCTCGGCTTCCGCGATGGGCAGGTGCCCGAGCAGGTCGACGCGCTCACCGCGCGGCTGGCCGGCCTGTTCACGGCGATCCGCCCGCAGACCCTCTACTCGTTCTTCTTCACCGAGGCGCATCGCGACCATCGCGCGGTCGCGGTGGCCACGATGCGCGCCGCGCACGCCCTGCCCGCGGAATGCCGCGTGCTGCTCTACGGCGTGAACCAGGTCGTGGTCGGCGGCACGCTCTTCGACGTAACCGGGTTCATGGCCCAGAAACAGCACGCACTCGCCGCGTTCGCGAGCCAGCTGGCCTACAACGACTTCCAGCAGAAGATCCTGCACCGCGACCATGCGGCGACCGTGAACGTCGAGGACGCCAGCGTCCAGCACGCGGAGCTCTTCGCCGATCTGCGGCCGGCGGACCTGCCGCGCGCCGAGCAGCTCGCCGATCCCCTCTACCGTTACCTGCTGGGCGAGGGCCGATGATCCCGTCCCCGGTGTCGCTCGTGATCTCGGTCTGGAATCGCAAGGACGACCTGCGCGAGAACCTCGCGGCGATCCGGCGCCAGACCGTGCCGCCGCTCGAGGTGATCGTCGTCGACAACTGCTCGCACGACGGCACGCCCGAGATGGTCAGCGCGGAGTTCCCGGAGGTGCACCTGATCCGGATGCCGCACTCGCGCTATGGCGCCTGCGAGACCTTCAACATCGGCTTCGCGAGCGCGCGCGGCGAGCTGATCGGCATCCTCGACGACGACGTCGTGCTGCCGCCGGACTGGATCGCGAAGATGCTGGCGGAGCTCGCGCAGGAACCGGCCACGACCGCGATCCTGTCGCCGAAGGTCGTGGAGCCCGGCATGCCGGACTGGTTCCTGAACGCCAAGGCCTACAACGAGGCGCGTTACCTCGCGACCTTCCGTGGCTGCGGCTCGCTCGGCCGCGCCAAGGCCCTGCGCGAGGCCGGCTTCTACGATGCGCGCTTCTTCATCTTCGGCAACGAGCGGGACCTGACGACCCGGTTGCTGAACCTCGGCTACCGCGTCAAGCAGGTGCCGCAGGTCGAGGTGTTCCACAAGGCGCCGTTCGGCATGCGCCACGGCAAGCGCAGCCTCTACTACCACGTCCGCAACTTCTGGCTCTGGGCGTTCAAGTACGTGCCCTGGGCGCAGGTGCTCGGCTTCCCGTTCCGGCTGATCGCGAAGAACCTGCGACCGCAACGCGGTGCCGAGGCGGTCGCGACGGAAGCGGTCGGGACGATCGGGCTCTTCGCGAACATCCGCTCGGTACCCGGCGGCTGGTGGATCTGCATCCGGGCCACGCTCGCGGCGCTCTGGAACCTGCCCTACTGCCTGCGGCGCCGCCAGGTCTGCAAGGCACCGGACTTCCGGCTGCCGCTCGGATGAGGGAGCCTGGCGTCGTGCCCGTCCCCCTGCCGATCTCGGCCCGCTGCCTCCAGCGTTCGCTCCTTGGTTGCATCGTCGGGCTGGTCCTGATCCACGAGGCGCTGATGAGCCTGCGCTTTCTGGGCGGCCACACCTCGGTGCTCGGCCTGGTGCGCCTCTTCGACCTCGACCTCGAGGACAACCTGCCGACCTGTTTCGCCGCGCTGCAGATCCTGGTCGCGGCGGCGCTGGCCGCGCTGCTGGCCAGGGCGCAGGGTCACGCACACGGCCGCGACGCGAGACCCTGGCGTGCCGTCGCCGCCGTGCTCGTGCTGCTGGCGGTCGACGAAGCCTCGATGCTGCACGAGCAGCTCGCGCACCTGGGCCGCGCGCTGGTCGGCGCCGAACGGGCGCGCGGGCTGTTGCACTTCACGTGGGTCGTCCCGGCAGCGCTGCTCGTGATCGCGGTGGCCCTGCTGCTGCTGCGCTTCGTGCTCCGGCAGCCCGCGCGGCTGCGCAACCGCTTCTTCGTCGCCGCCGGCCTCTACGTCGGCGGCGCGATCGGCATGGAGATGCTCGGGGCCGCGTGGGTCGACCGGCACGCCTGGGACAACCCGGTCTACCGGATGGGTCTGATGCCTGCCGAGGAGACCCTCGAGATGCTCGGCATCTGGGTGCTGATCGGTGGCTTCCTCGCCGAGTTGCGGGCACGCGCGCCCCGCTTCGAGCTCGAGGTCGGCGGATGAGTTGCCGCCCGTGGCGATTGGCCCGGCGGCCTGGGAGACTGCGTCACGGGACTCGTTCGCGCGGAACGCGCGTCTCTTCGCCCATCTTCGTGCGACCGAATCTATGCAACTCATCCAGAGTTGCCGCCGATTCGGCCGCGCGAACCTGGACAAACATCCGCGCCTTGCGCGCGGCGCATCCCGTGACGCAGACTCCTGGAACCCGGTAGCCTCTGCATGTTGTTCTCCGCGGTCGTCGTCAACTGGAACGGCAAGCACTACCTCGACGAGTGTCTCGCCGCACTGCTCGCCCAGTCGCCGGCTCCGCTCGAAGTCATCCTGGTCGACAACCACAGTGACGACGGGTCGCGCGAGCACGTCGCCGCCCGCTTCCCGCAGGTGCGGATCCTCGACACCGGCGCCAACCTCGGTCCGGCGGCGGCGCGCAACCTCGGCGTCGGACAGGCCCGGTCCGCACGCGTGCTGCTGGTCGACAACGACGTCGTGGTCGCGCCCGGCTGCGCCGGCGCGTTGCTGCAGTGTCTCGATCAGGACCCGTGCTGTGCGCTGGCCCAGGCCCGCAGCGTGTGTGCCGACGACCCGGAGACCGTGCACTACGACGCCGCCGACCTGCACTACCTCGGGATGCTGGTGCTGCACAACTGGTTCGTGCCGCGGGCGCGCGCGGCCGCGCCGGCGGGACCGGTCGGGGCCGCGGTCGCGCTCTGCATCCTGGTCGACAAGGCGGCCTTCGAAGCGGTCGGCGGCTTCTATCCGCGGCTCTTCATCCTCTACGAGGACAACGAGCTGGCGTGGAAGCTGCGCCTCTCCGGGCGCACGCTGCGGCTCGTGCCGTCGGCCCTTTGCCGGCACAAGGGCGGTACCGCGGGCCTCTCGGTGCGCGGCCCGCACACGCCGTACCCGGCACGGCGCACGTTCCTGCACACGCGCAACCGCGCGCTCGTGGTCCGGACCTGCATGCACTGGCGGACCCTGGTCATGACCTGGCCGGCGCGGGCCGTCTATGGCGGTGTGCAGTTCGCGTTCGCGCTCGCGCGCGGACATCTCGGCGCCTGGCTGCAGGCGCAGCGCGAGTTGCTCCTGGCCTGGCCGGAAGTGTTCGCGCGGCGCCGCACGATCCAGGCCATGCGCCGGGTTCCCGATCGTGAGCTCCTGGTCGCGCTGCCGCTGACCCTGAACCCGCACATCGCCGCGCGCGGCGTGGCGGCGGGACTGCGGCACCTGCTCGACCTGGGCTTCGCGCTGTGGTGGCGCCTCACGCGGAGGGCGTGTGGCTGAACCGCTCGTGGCCGTGTTGCTGCTGAACTGGCGCCAGGCAGAGGCCACGCTGCGCTGCCTCGCCGATCTGGGCGCGTGCGGGTACGCGCGCACGCGCGTGCTGCTGATCGACAACGGCTCGCAGGATGGTTCCGCGGCACGTTTCGCGCAGGCGGCTCCGGCCGCCGAAACCCTGGCCCTGGCCGAGAACGTCGGCTACTGCGCGGCGATGAACGAGGGTCTGGCCTGGGCGCGCCGCTGTGGCGCCGAGTTCGTGCTCTTCCTCAACAACGACGTGCGGTTGCCGGCGGGCTTCCTGCCGCCCCTCGTCGACGTGCTCGTGCACGCGCCGGACGTCGCCGGCGTGATGCCGACGCTGCTCCGGGACGACGGCCTGGTCTGGAGCCAGGGGGCGCGCGTGCGCTGCGGGCCGAACCTCGTCGAGCTGGTCGGTCAGGGCCGGGCGCCGGCACCTGCGACGCGGGGCCCGCAGGAGACCGGGTTCCTGCCGGGCGCCTGCGCGCTCTACCGGCGCTCCGATCTCGAGGCCGCCGGCGGCATCGACGCGAGCTACTTCATGTACTTCGAGGACGCGGCGCTCGGTTCGGTGCTGCGGCGCCAGGGCAAGAAGCTGCTCTGGCTGCCCTGGGTGCGCGCCGTCCACGCGGCGGGCCTGTCGTCGGGTGGCGGCCGTTCGCCGCTGCGCAAGCTGATGATGGGCGTCAATTCGGTGCGCTACCTGCGGGCGCACGGCACCGTGTCGCTCTGGGCCGCGTTCTGGTTGTTCGAGGTGCTGCTCTGGCCCCTGACCTTCCTGAGCGGCACCCCGCCACGTTCGGCGCTGGCGAAACTGCGCGGAATCGTGCGCGGCCTCTGTGGTGGGAGGGTCAGCGCTGCCGATGTCCGAGGCATCCCATGAAGGTGCTCTTCGTTCTGCACCAGTTCCCTCCGGAGGGCGACGGCGGCACGGAACGCAGCGTGCGCGCGATCGCCGGCGCCATGCGCGATCTCGGCCACGACGTGGTGATCGTCAGTGGCTCGCTGCAGGTCATGGCGACGGCCGTTGCCGAGGTGGGGGCGTTCGCGGGGTTGCGCGTGATCCGGCTGCATCGGGACGATCTCTTCTTCGAGAGCTGGTGGAAGACCTGGTCGCCGACGGTGTCCGCCGCCTTCGCGGCGGTCCTCGCGCGCGAGCAGCCGGACGTCGTGCACGTCCAGCACTGGCTGCGCCTGTCGAGCGACCTCGTGCGCCAGGCGCGCGGTCACGGCGCGATCGCGGCAGCCACGGTCCACGACGTGTTCCCCGTGCTGGCCCGCTGCGTCCGCCGGGCGGACGAGACCGGCTGCGCTGCGCCTTCGCTCGAGCATTGCCTCGGCGAGGCAGAACGCGCGGAGGCGTTCGCGTTCCACCGGCGTGACTTCGCCGAGGACCTGCGCGCGGCCCAGTTGCGCTACGCGCCGAGCCGGGCCCACGCCGAGCTCGTGGCTGGTCTCGCGCCGGCGGAGCTCGGCGCCTTCGCGGTGGCCAGGCCGCCGCTGCTGGCCGTGCCGGCGCGGACCTCGAGCCTCGCGCCAGGGCAGCGGCGGCGCCGCCTCGTGACCTGGGGCGCGCTCTACCCGGACAAGGGCGTGCACACACTGCTCGAAGCCCTCGCGAGGGTTCCGGGCTGGGAACTCACGGTGTTCGGCGAGGCCGCGGATCCGCAGTACCGCCGGCACCTCGAAGCGCTGGCTGTGGGCCAGGCCGTCCATTTCGCCGGCCGCTTCACCGCCGCGGACCTGGCGCAGCACGCCGCCGACTACGCGGTCCTGCCCTCGCTCGCGCTCGAGTCCTACGGCCTGACGCTCGACGAGGCGATGCACCTCGGCTGGCCGATGCTCGCCGCCGACCTGCCCGCGTACCGCGAGCGTGCGCCGGCCGCGGCGACGGCGTTCTTCCGGCCGGGCGACGTCGCCCAGCTGGCCGCTCTGCTCGCGGCGCCCGAGGCGTTGCACGCCCTGCATGCACCCGCGGCCCCGGCGGCGTGGACCGCCGCAGATGCCGCGCGCCAGCTGCTCGCCGACTACGAGCGCGCGCGGCACGGCGAGACGATGGCCCTGCCGCCCCTGGCTCCGGTCACGGATGCGGAGCGGGCGGCGCTGCTCTGGCGGCGGAGCGAGCGGCGCTTCTGGAGTGCGCTGCAGCAGAGAGAGCCGCCCGCCCCGCCGTTCTGAGCGTAGGTCAGAGGCTCGCGATCAGGGCGTCGTTGCTCGGCGTCGCGGCCACCAGGCCAAGGAGCCGTTCCAAAGCCTCGCGATTGCCGCCAGCGCTGAACTCGCGGCGCAGCCGCCGCAGCCGGTCGACGAGATCGTCGGGCAGCAGGCTGTCCTCGCGCCGCGTGCCGGTCCGCGCGAGGTCGAACGCCGGGTAGATGTGCTGCTCGGCCAGCGCGCGGTCGAGCACGATCTCGCAATTGGCCTTGCCGGCGAACTCCTCGACGATCGCGTCGTTGAGCCGCGACTCCGTCTGGGTCAGTGCGGTCGCGATCACGGTCAGCGTGCCGGCCTCCTCGGTGGCGCGGGCCGAGGCGAAGAGCCGCTTCGGCCGCAGCAGCGCCGTGGCGTCGAGGCCGGCACTCACGATCTTGCCGGAGTGCGGGAGCTCGATGTTGTAGGCGCGCACGAGGGCGGTCAGGGAATCGAGGATCAGCACGACGTCCTGGCCGGCCTCGACCATGCGGCGCGCGCGGTCGAGCACGGTTTCGGCGATCGCGACATGCCGCGCCGGCGGCTCCTCGAAGGTCGAGGCCGCGACTTCACGCCGTTCCTCCGGCGCGGTGTTGCGCAGCACGTCGGTGACCTCTTCGGGCCGTTCGTCGACCAGCAGCAGGATCACCTGCAACTCCGGGTGGTTGTGCAGCAGGCCTTGGGCCATGTGGGTCAGCAGGCGCGTGCGCGAGGACTGTGGCGGGGTCAGCACCAGCGTGCGCTGCCCCTTGCCCATCGGGCAGATCAGGTCCAGCAGGCGCAGGTCCGGACCGCAGCCGGGATGCTCGAAGCGCAAGCGCTGGCTCGGCAGCAGCGGCGTGAGGTCCTCGAA